>CAZQTQ010000164.1:8525-8854 GCA_964596025.1 uncultured Rickettsiales bacterium | reverse complement strand
GACTGCGGAGAAGACTCATCGACAGACTCCTGTCCCAGAACCTGGTCGTGCCCAGATAGATTCGGGTCCAAAAGCCTAGCTGGCTGCCGTTGGGGCCGCAACTGGGGAGAGACTTAGCCGCCTGGTCCTGCCCCAGGGCCGTCATCCGTGGGCTTGGCTTTAGGCTCAGCCCCCTTGGCCTTGGGCTCCTGTCCGTCGTCCTTTGGATTCTCCGACTCCTCCTCTTGCTCCCCGGAGTTCGTGCCGGACGGGGCCTCCTCGCCGCGACCTTTGGTTCCCTTGGGCTGCTCCGCAGCGCCCTCCTCAGACGCCTGGGTACGCATTTCGTC
>CAZQTQ010000164.1:0-8515 GCA_964596025.1 uncultured Rickettsiales bacterium | reverse complement strand
CCGCTGGTTCGCGGCTCTGACTCCGCGGCGACGACTTGCGGGTCACCGCCCGGAACCACCTGCAGTACGGCCAACTTCGGGGTGCCGGGGTAGGGGACCTGACTGTAGTCCTGGGGATGAAGAAGTTCGCCTCCTCGCGATGCCCGCTCTTGGGCCAGGGATCGGCGGAATCCGCTGCGGGTCACGTCTTGGTCCTGGAGGGCACGCTGGAGGGCGTGCAGGACGATCTGCCCTTGGGCGAAGGAGCCGGCGGTCGCCGCTTCCAGGGGCTCTTTGCCGTGGATCTCGGCCCAGTAGGCGGCGAAGGCTGGGTAGCCGGGCGCACCGTCGCCAGGTACCGGCCAGCCCGTGATTCGATGAACTGCGGTAAGGGCCCCTTCCGGCAGGGCTCCAGGAACCTCCAGCCGCTCGCTCCAACTGCTCGACAGCGCGATCCAAGTGGGATGTAGGCCCGACTTGGTGGCGGCCGTGATCAGCCTTTCGGTCTGGCTGACCGTTCCTCCAAGCACGACGTGGCTGGGCTTCCCCTTCTTCAGCGCCGCGACCAGGGCTGCTACCTGGTTGTCGGTCGAACCGGTGTTCTGGGTTAGAACAACCTCCATCCCGACGGCTGCTGCCGTTGCCTGTCCGACCTGGGTGGTCTCGATGCCCTGGAGTCCCTCGTCGGCCACCAGTGCCAGCCGCGTCTTCCCCTCAGCCTCTGCCGACCACTCCACTGCCCGCCGAGTCTCGGTGGCGACCGGTGCGCCGGTGGGTGGGGTGAACTCGTGCTCGTGGGCGGCCCGGTCGCGGTTGGTGGTGAAGAGGACCAAGTCGTCCCGCGGCAAGCTCGGGCGGAGTGCGGCCTCTTGCTTGGGGTTGAGGCAACTGAAGACGAAGAGGACGCGGTCCTTTACCTGTTGGTATGCCAACCGCGCGTCCGCCTCTGATCCGTCGGTTGGGACTGAGATGTAGCGAATGCTCCAGCCTTTGGGCAGGTATTTCCCCGGCTTCGTCGGCAGTCCGGAGTTCAGGAGTTGTCGGCCCAGGACACAAGAACGATGGTCTGGACTCGGCTGCTCTTTCTGGGCGTCGGCGACGAAGATCAGTCCGACGTCGATGGTCTTGGTGTCCACACCGACCCCGTAGTCGGCGTTGATTCCCCGTCGCGGCTTGTCCGGCCCGCCGTTGTCGGTGGCGAGGCCGTTGTTGACGACCTGGCTGTTGGAGCAGCCGGTCCCGACGAGGATCGCGACGAGGCCGAGGGAGAGAATCTGCGGTAGGCCGGCGCCTAGCTTCACTGGGAAGCTCCATCCGATGGGTGGGCTGCGAGGCTTTCGAGATCGAATTGGTACTCGGTGAGTTGGCCACCCACTAGCGCGAGGTCAAATTGACTCGTCCCCGCCTCTTTGTGCCAAACCGAGACAATGGCGCGGCCTGGGGCCAGCCCATCCAGCTCCATCGGGGGGCTCAAGTCCAATCCGGAGGCTCCGTCTCGGATCGCCCCTTGGGAGGAGAGGGCGAGGCTTCGGGACCAGCGACGATCCGCGGGGCCCTCCACCTCGATGCCGACCCGGGTGTGGGACGGCAGGCCCGTGACGCGAATGCTAGCGGGTCGGTAGATCGTCGGATCGAAAACGAGCGGGGCCTCGCCGGAGACCTCGGTGGTGAACTCAACCAGCCCCATGTCCGAGTGGAGGCGCACACCGAGCGGGCCGACGGAGACCTCCAGTGCCTCGCCGGGGAAGCCCCGGAGCTTGCGGCCATGGCTGAAGAACTCCACGCGGAGGACTTCGGGGTCAAAGGCGACGAGCTCGACGCTGCCGGTCTGGATGATGGGCGTCGCAATGGAAACCGTATCGCTCTCGCCGGCAGCGGGCGACTGCAGCGGGAGCCACTGACGTTCCAGACTGGGCCCCTGCACCAGCAGGGACAGCTGGGCATCGGGCGGCAGGTCCGCAAAGCAAGGGAGCTCCTCCCCGTCTTGGCTTGGCTTTTGATTGGCCAGACCGGTTCCTGGATCCAAGAGGAGCCGCGCCGGCGCCGAGGGTGGGTCTAGTTGCACACAGAGCTGCGATCGCTCCGCTGTGGACTCCCCCCCTTTCTTCCTCTTCTTCGGCCCCTTCTTGTTCCTCGTCTTCTTGGAAGAGTCGGCAGCACTGCGAGCACGCAGGACTCGTCCGAGCGCGGTTGTGGCTTCGACCTCCGGCAGGGGGGAGACCCTGTGGTCTTGCAGGTAGGACCGTAGGGTCTCGGAGGCCTCCTCGAGCTTTCCGGTCTTTTCGAGCGCGAGGCCCAGCACGAGCAGGGACGCGGTGTTCTCGGGGTGGAGGCGGCGGGCCGAGCGGGCGCTGTGAATGGCGCGGTCGAAGCGCCCGTCCTCGAACTCCATCCAGGCGAAGTCCAGCTGACGAGCGGCTTCGGCTTCGATTCCTTGGGCGGCAGCTGGCGAGATCGAGAGGGCAAAGAGCGCAGCAGAGACGCAGAGGGCTCCGAGTCCTCCGGACGCCGCGAAACAAAGGTTCGATTTCGATTGGACCCACATCCGAACCAGCACGTCACCCACTCCAGCTTCGGGCGAGCCTAGCACGGTGGCTTTCCGTGGTTGCGAAGCACGATTCCACAAGATCTTGGAGAATCGGCGGCGCGGGGCCTGACCTCGGGCTCCAGGAGCCCTATGCTGGGCGCCTGCGAGGGGCGAGCCCGGCCCCCATACCCGGAGACAGACGATGACGATGCGATGGATGACCGCTCTGGCGGTGCTGGTTGGTGGTGCCCTGGTGGCGGCCTGCAGTTCTGAACCGGCGGAAGAACCGGCCCCTACCGAGGCCCCGATTCCGGCGGTCAAGGAAGAGCCGCCTCCGCCCCCGAGTCTTCGGCTGGAGAGCAGTTCGTTTGCGGAGGGTGGGGCCATTCCGGACGAATTCGCCTTTTGTGTTCCGGCTGCCAAGGGGCACGCGACCTTCGGCCCCAACAAGAGCCCAGAGTTGCACTGGTCCAACGTGCCCGAGGGAACGAAGTCCTTCGCGCTGATCATGAAGGATCCCGACGCCCCTTCGGTGGCCGACAGCGTCAACAAGGAGGGCGCAAGCATCTCGAAGAGCTTGTCGCGCGTCGACTTCTTTCACTGGGTCTTGTCCGACATGATGCCTTCGACCCGGAGCCTGAAGGTGGCGGTGGACTCGGATGGCGTGACCAAGCGAGGCAAGCCTCCGGGGCCGCAGGACCACGGGGCACGCGGCACGAACGACTACTCGCAGTGGTTCAACGAGGATGAGGCGATGCGTGGGGAGTACGGCGGCTACGACGGCCCCTGCCCCCCGTGGAACGACGAACGCCTGCATCGCTACGTCTTCACTCTCTACGCCCTTAGTGAGGAAGGGATGGCGACCAGTGGGACGATGACGGGTCCGAGCTTGGAGGCCGCGATGGGGGGGATGATCCTCGCGCAGGCCAGCCTGACCGGTACCTACACCCTCAACCCCAGCCTGCGGGCGGGGGCGTCGTCGTCCGCGCCGGCCGGGGCCGAGGCAGGCGAAGCGCCGGCTGCTGAGGCGCCGAAGGCGGCAGGCGAAGCCGCGGTCCCACCGGATGACGGTGGTGAGGCCACAGGCGAAGGCGCGGGCGACTAAAGGGTCGGGAGCTCGGCTCGGCGACGCTTAGAAGACGGCGGCTCCGAGAAGGCCGCAGACCACCCACGACAGGACCGCAAGGGTCGAGCAGCCCACGCGGCTGGTCGACGACCCTCCTCCACGGGTGGCGGTGTAGGACCCCTCGGACAGACGCCCAGGCCGAAAGGGATCGCTCTGGGGGTCCGGGTTGGGGCGTGAGCTCGGCTCCGCTGCGGCCGCAGGCGAAGGCGGAGCTGCAGCCTGGGCCTCCGGTGCCGGCGCTTCCTCCGCCGCAGACCTCTTGTCGGTCGTGGTCTTCTTGTTCGCCACAGCCCTCTTCTTGGTGGGTGCCTTCTTTGTTCCCGGGCTCTTCTTTGCTGGGGCCTTCTTCGCCGCGGCCTTCTTCTTCGCCGCCGCCTTTTCGTTTGCTGGGCTCTTCTTCTTGGTTGCAGTGGTCTGTTTGCCGGTCTTCTTCGGCGTCTTTGTCCCGCCAACGAGCTTCGGCCGCTGGCTCTTGTCCCACATCCGGAGCTGGTCTCCGTCCCGCTCGAATCGGTGCTCGCCGCCGGCAACCATCCAAGAGGGCAGGGTCGGAGGGCTGGAGAAGCGGACGGTCAGGACGCCATCAGTGATTTCGGCGCTCTCGTAGCCCTTGAGGTCGACCAGAAGGCCCCGCAGAAGCTCAGTCGTCTCCCGCGGCCAGCTGCCGGCCACCTTCATGGACCCCGACCCCTGCACGAAGGCACGGCGCTCGGCTCCCGGGATCTTCCGCGCATCGGTCCCGTCGACGACCATTCGGTGGGGCAGGTCGCGCCCGTGGCTGAGGTGAACGAACAGGTTGCCGCTTGCGTCAAAGCGCATGATGCCGGAAACAAATATGAGCACTAGTTCCGTGTCGTGGGCCATCGGCTCCTCCAGGGGCCGAGGAGGAAGGTAGCAGCTTTCCCTCGCTTGCTGCACCATAGGCGGCGCAGCCCGGAGGCCCCATGCAGCCTGAGTCCTCGCCGAAGCTCCCGCTAAAGGGTATGTGGCACATCGCCCTCAAGGTCTCTGACCTCGAGGCCATGAAGGCCTTCTACGTTGGTCTCTTGGGCTACGTCGTGGAGTGGGCGCCCGATCCGGACAACCTCTACCTCAGCCGCGGGCGCGACAACCTGGCTCTGCACCGCGATCCTGACCGCCCCAGCCCTCGGGAGGGGACCTTGGACCATCTGGGCTTTGTGCTCGAGGACAGGGACGACGTGGATCGCTGGGCTGCGCGCCTACAGGAAGCAGGTTTGGTGTTGGAGAAGGCGGTGAAGACCCACCGCGATGGCGCACGCTCCTTCTACCTGCGGGACCCGGACGGCAACCTCGTCCAGTTCCTCTGGCACCCGCCACTGGCTGGGGCCTAGCGAGCCGAGAACAAGCGAGCCCCAGCCCCCATGTGCTGGGGGCTGGGGCTCGGCTTGAGCTGTTCTTCGGCTCTAGGCTCTTCGCCGTCTCCTGAGCAGTGGCAAGAGGAGCAGCAAGAAGGCCCACTTCGGAGCCGTGCTGTTGCTCACCAGGGAGGCACCACCGTCGCTTCCGCAGTCGCAGGCTGCGGCGATGGCCTCGGCGAGACCGGCTGAGTCGTCGTCGTCTCCGCCTGTGGAGTTGTCGTCGTCGTCGTCGTCTCCGCCGGCTGAGTCGTCGTCGTCCCCGGCTGCGCCCACCGTAAAGGTGATGGTGTCGTACTCGGACTGGATGCCTCCCTCGTCCGTAGCCCGCACCCGGGCGTAGACCGTGCCTGCGGGCAAAGTCAGGGCTGCTGCTGCGAGGTCCCAAACCACGGTTCCTGCACCGGAGGCATCTGCCGTGCCCGAGAGCAGGGCTGCGGTGTCGAAGGTGTTGGCGCTGTCGGCCTCAAAGCTGTAGGTCAACGCCGTGCCTTCGGGATCTGTGCCCTCTGTTGCGTAGAAGACCGGGCTGGTGCTGTCGATGGCCGAGCCCTCGACCGGCCCGGGGGCGGTAAAGGCGACACCCGTTGGCGCACCATCAGCGGTGGAAACGAAGAAGTCCTCGGCTTCTGGCGTGGTGCTGGCGGTGGGCTCTTCGTCGTAAGCGATGACCGTCCAGCTGTAGTGGGCGTCTTCGCTCAGGTCGGTGTCGACCACCCAGGTGGTGTTCGCCTCGCCGGAGTCGGCCAGGTCCACGCCGCTGGTTACCATCGTGTCGGTCGAGTCGTAGACCTCGACGTCGTAGGTGACCACGTCCCCGTCTGGATCCGTGACGCTGGTCCAGGTGAGGGTGGGTGTCAGGCTGTCGGCCGTCGCGCCGTCGATGGGGGAGACCAAGGTCGGCGCTGGTGGTGCTTCGTTTATGGCGTTGACGAAGAAGGAGGAGATAGCGCTCCAGTCGCTGCAGACCCAGGGGTCGCAGGCTCGGGCTCGCCACCAGACGGTCGCGTGCTCGGTCAGGGTGGCCTCGACGGTCCACTCGGTGTAGCCAGAGGAGTCCTCGTCGACCGCGGTGGAGTTGTCGCTTAGCGAGGTCGTCATGGCCTCGTCCGCGAAGACCTCGAAGTCGTAGGTCAGGGTGTCGCTCTGGCCGTCGTTGGAGTTCTCGACCTCCAGAGCGGGGGTCGCGCTGTCCACGGTTCCTGCGGCGGTGGGATAGCTAATGACTGGGACCGATGGGCCGTCGAAAAACCCGGGCAGTCCGCCATTCTCGAACTCTTCCAGGTTGGTCATGCCGTCGTTGTCGTCGTCGGCCGTTCCGTCGTCGCCGTCGGCGGGGTTGAGTCCCACCGCTGTCTCCCAGTCGTCGGCCATACCGTCGGCGTCGGCATCGGTAAAGGCTACGGTCAGGGGGAAGCTCTGGACGTCTTCGCCCCCGTCGCCGTCGGATACCACGAGCGTGACCTGGACGGGGCTGTAGGTGGTGTCCAGGTAGGTCGGCGTCCAGCTCAGGGCACCGGTGGCCGAGTCGATGGTCATCGAGACCGAAGGGGTGGTGGCGACCGTGAAGCTCGGGGTGTCAGCACCTGGGTCCGAAGTCGAGGGCGTGTAGCTGTAGGCCAGATCCTGGGTTGAGGTGGTCACCGGTGTGCTGGTGAAGGTCGGGGCGACGTTTTGGACCTCGATGGTGGCCGAAGCGGTCGTCTGATCATCGCCATCGTCCGCTGTTGCGGTGACAGTCCAGAAGCCGTCGTCGGAGTAGGCGTAGGTGGTGGGGTTGCCGGTGATGTCGGTACCCCCGTCCTCGTCCATGTCCCAGGTGACGGTAACCGTACTCAAGTCGGTGACGTCGAGCTGGATGTCGAAGGTCGTCCCCTCGTCGACCTGGTAGTCAGCCACGGGGGTGGCAGAGTCGTCGTCGTCGCCGGTGGAGTCGTCGTCATCTCCTGCCGAGTCGTCGTCGTCTCCTGCCGAGTCGTCGTCGTCTCCTGCTGAGTCGTCGTCGTCTCCTGCCGAGTCGTCGTCATCGCCCCAGGATCCGCCGTCGACATAGACGCCGTAGGGACCGATGACCGGTGCCAGGTTGTTCACGGTGACATCGACGTGGTCGCTTGTCGAAAGGCCCGAGTCATCGGTAGCGGTAAGGATCACGGTGTAGACCCCGTAGCCCAAGGGGAAGACGTGCGTAGCGCTCGCCGTGCCGGCACCAGCGCTGCTGTCGCCCCAGTTCCAGGTGTAGCTGGCGATGCTGCCGTCCACGTCGGTGGCCGAGCCCGTAAAGCTAAACGTGTCCCCTTCGTTGCCGCTCTGGTCTCCGCCGGCGTCGACGTTGCTCGGTGGGTCGTTTACCGAGTTGATCGTGAGCGAGAGCGTCGCGGTGTTGGAGTCGGTGGTTCCGTCGTTGCTCTTGAAGGTAAAGGAGTCGCTGCCGTAGTAGTCGGCGTTGGGGGTGTAGTCGACGCTGGTGCCGGAAACCGATCCCAGGGTCCCATAGGAGGGGGTGCTGACGATGGAGTAGGTCAGCGTCGTTCCGTCCACGTCGGTGGTGGTGCCCAGGGTGATGGTCTCCGTCGTGTCCTCGTCCAGCGAAGCCGAGGAGTTGACAGCTACCGGGGGGTCGTCGACCGCGTAGACGGTTACCGTGACGGTGGCGGTGTTGGAGTCGACGGTTCCGTCGTTTGCCTTGTAGGTGAAGGTGTCGGTGACGTTGGTGTTGAGGTCGGGGGTGTAGGTCACCGAGGCGCCGCTGACCGAGCCCAAGGTTCCGGTAGAGGGGCTGCCAACGATGCTGTAGGTCAACGCGTCGCCGTCGGCGTCCGTGGCGTTCAGCGTGATGGTCACCGGGGTGTCTTCGTTGGTGGAGGTCGCGACGGCGCTGGCGACGGGGGCGAAGTTGTCTGTGTACGAAAGGGCGACTGAGCCGTATCCGGAGCAAAGGCCAGTATTTACCGAGCTCGAGTTGTTGACCAAGACCGTAACAACGCCATCATTCACGTAACTGCAACTCAGCGTGTAGGTCTGTGACACGGGAAATTCGCACTGATTCCCCGATTGCTGGGTCCCTTGGCTGATGGATTCGATGTAGATGTCAGCGACCTCAGAAGATGAGTTGTAATCGCCAAACAGGGTGACCTCGACGCTAAGGTTTCCGGAGATGCAGAGGGGCAGACCGCTGAACGTGAACGTCCAGTCCTGTCCGGTCGAGGTCTGGTACTGGGTCTGAGAACTCGAATAGGCCCAGGCCTGGTTGGGGAGTATGAGCCCCAATAGGAGGGCTAGTGGGAGGGCTAGTGGGAGGGCTAGATTCTTATGCATGTCCTACCTATCGGCCGATTTCCGAGCGCACTCAAGCTGCACCCCGTGCCTGGGGCCTCATTCCTAGCCGATGGCTAGAGCAAGGGCAACGCCGAACCTGCCCAGTTGACAGGGTCTTGACTTTAGGTTCCTCTGCCTATCAGTCCACCCTTCGTTCTCAGGCTCTTCGCCGTCTCCTGAGCAGTGGCAAGA
>CAZQTQ010000163.1:4992-8945 GCA_964596025.1 uncultured Rickettsiales bacterium | reverse complement strand
ATCGACCTCGGGGAATTCGGGGAGGTTTCGGATGGGTCCGACTTTCGGGAGCGGCACCAACTCGGCCACGGTCCTCTCGTCCTGTACCTCGGCAAGCTCACTCCCCGCAAAGGAGTCCAGCACCTCCTGGGGGCCATGGCCCGACTGCGGACCCCGGGAACGGTCTTGGCCGTGGCAGGCAACGATATGGGGGTGCTTGCCTCGCTTCAAGAACGAGCCCAATCGCTGGAGCTTGGGCAGCGGGTTCGCTTCCTGGGACTGGTCGAGGGCGAGGAGAGGCTGTCTGCGCTGGGCACAGCGGATCTTCTCGTCTATCCCTCCGAACACGAGATCTTCGGCATGGTGCCCTTTGAGGGGCTGCTCTGTGGCACGCCGGCGGTGGTTTCGGATGACTGCGGTTGCGGTGAACTTGTAACCCAAGCCCGCGCTGGCTTATCGGTGCGCTACGGCGACGAAGGTGGCCTTGCCCAGGCAATTGACAGTTTGCTTGCAGATGAGGAGCGGCGGCGGGCGATGGTCGCCCGCGGACGGGCCTTCATCGAACGGTACTTGGCGTGGTCGACGGTCGCCGAACAGACAGAGGCTGTCTACGTCCGTGCCCTCGACTCGGGTTGAGGATTCGCTGCGGGTCCGGGGCCCGAGCGGACTGGAGGGGATTCCCCTTTCGCTTCCTTTCCCTCGACGCAAGCGAACGCACTGGTAAACTCCCGCTCCCATGGGTCTTGTAGGCCCCAGGAGCGCTGTACATGTCCTCGTCTTCCAGCTCGAAACGCTCGTCGGCCTCGGGCCTCCCCGCTTTGGTTGGGGTGGCGCTGTCCCTGATGATGGGCCTTGTCGGCTGCGACACCTACACCTGCGAGGGCGCCTGCGGCCAGTACTACGGGCAGGACGGCTGTGGGCACGCGAGCTGGGTCGGGAAGACCCGCGAACAGGCGCTCGATAACTGCACGACGGATTGTGGGGTTGCCCTCTACACGACCACCCAAGACGAGACCAGCGGATTGGACGACGACAGCTATGCGCGGCTTCAGTACGAAGTGGATGCGGTCCAGTTCATTCGTTGCGTGGTGGACAAGGACTACAGCGAGGCGGTCTTCAACCAGACCTGCCAGGATGTCTACTACGACTGTCCCTGGATTCGCTGGTAGTACCCAGCGGCTGGGGTTGCGCTCCATGATTCCCCTCCCCAGACCTCTGCTCGGGCTGCTCTTCGCTGCAGGGCTATTGCTTCTCACCAGCGGTTGCGGCCCCGACTGCCGCGGAGCCTGCCAGCACCTCGTTGATGACTGCGGCGTCCTCCGCTCGGGCTCGACCACCGAGGAGTGCATCGCCCAGTGTCAGGCCTACCTCGAACACTACGACGACGACTGGCAGCAGGAGGAGAGCCGGAACTCGGTCGACTGCGTGGCCAGCGCTAGCTGCGAGGAGCTCCAGAACGACAGTCCCTGCTACGACGAGGCCGTCTATGTGTGGTGAGGGTCTGCGGTCCCAGCCACACACGGCCTCGGCTTTTCTTTCGCTTCTTCTCCTGCTCCTTGGATTGTCTGGCTGTGCCGCTCGGCAGAGCCCCAGTTCCACCGATCCACCAGACCCGCCACAGCGAGCGGTCCGGCAGGCGGCTGCGCTCGTCCACAAGGACCCTGCGGCCTCCCTCGCGGCCTTTGAAGCCTTGCTCGCCCAGCAGCCGCGGTCGCCGTTGGCCCACCGAGGGGTCCAAGACGCGCGCCGCCAGCTTCTCTCTGCCCCCGAGTTCTTGGCTCTCTACCGCTCCGGCGTGGACGGGCGAGGGAATGCGATGGACCACTACCTCTTGGGCCGGGCGCTGATCGACCGGCCCGACGAGGCCAAGAAGCACTTTCAGGAGGCGCGGAGTCTGGACCCGCTGATGCCCTGGTCGGTTGCCGGCTTGGCCTACATCCTCGAGCAGGAAGGCGACCTCTTTCGGACGGTTGAGCTCTACCAAGAGGCTCTGGCGGTGGCTCCGCATTCCGCCCTGCTGCGTCACCTCAGCGGAACCCTCTACTTGCGCCTCCAGCTGCCCGTCGATGCCCAGCGTCAGCTCCACGTGGCCTTGGCCTTGGACCCCGACAACCCCGAAGTTTGGGCTTCATTGGGGCATGCTGATGCCGGCATGCGGCGCTACAGGAGGGCCCGGCAGATCTTCGAGGCCGTTCTAGTGCGCCGGCCCAAGCTGGGACCCATCCATCTACAGCTCGCTGCCCTGCTGATTACAGATCGCTGCCCAGCCCGCGCAGACGAGTTCTATCGGGAGGGCCTGCGACTTGGAGAGGCACGAGACACAGAGTTGGAAGCTTCGATCCGTGCGCTTCTCCTAGTTCAGGGGGAGCACGATGAGCTGGCGATCTGTGTGCCTGATCCATGGATTCCACGGGTTGAGGACTACCGCTGAGCCCATCGCGTCCTCTTGGACCAGCGGTCTTGGCTCGGCTCTAGCCGTCCGTCTTCTCGTCGCCGCTGGGCGGCCAGGATTCCAGCCAGAATTCGTAGTCGGCCACCGGACCTGCGTAGCCCACGACCAGCAAGTAGCATCGGCTGCCTGCCTCGATGGCGGCGGTGGTCGCTGCGGTTTCCGGGATGGCGGTGGTAGCCAAATCGTTGCTGAAGACTTCGGTGTAGCCGGATCCACTGGGGCAGTGGAGTTGGACGTCGTAGTCGCCCACGAGTGGGTCCCAACGTAGGACCGCGGTCGCTTGGAAGGCGTGGTCGGTCTCGAAGACGAAGGCGTCACTGTCCCCGCTCCAAGCTCCCTGCACCACGTCTGCGATGCTTCCGTACACGTACAGGAGCAGGTTCGAGGAGCCCTCGGACAGGACTCCGCAGTCGGTCACCCCAGTCCAAGGGGGGCTTGGGGCCTGGTTGGTGTCGGGGCTGATGTCGAGGTCGTTGGGTTCCTGCTCGGGACACTCCAGTCCAAAGCTACCTTCCGGCCGCGGGATGTCGATCGGGTCGGGCGCGGAGTCGTCGTCCCCGCCGACTGCGGCGCTGTCGTCGTCGTCGTCCCCCGTCGGCTGGTTTTGGCAGGCCGTCAGCGCGCTGCAGTGCAGAACGAAGGCCAGGAGAGGAGCGAATCCCCAAGGGCGCAAGGTCTTCCGGATCGCTTCGGCCGGGTCGTCCACCTGCAAGAACGCTCGAATCCCCGCTAAGCCCCAGGCGCCTCGTCTCTTGGCCTCTGCCGCATCGTCAGGACCCATGCCGCCGAGAGCGTAGACCGGTTGGGCAAAGGCTTGGCTCATGTGGGCAAAGGCGTCCCAGCCCAGCTCCTGGCCAGGTTCCGCTTTGTCGGGGCTCGGACGGACGGGACTGAGGAAGGCGTAGCTCGCTCCCTCGGACGCGGCCCGGGCCAGGCCTTCTGGGTCGTGGCACGAACGTCCCAACCACTGACCTCCAAAGCTGCGCCTGGCTTCACTGAGGGAGCGCAGACTGTCGGGGAGGTGCAGACCCTCGGCGCCGAGATCCCGGGCTAACTCCGAGTCTCCATGGACGACGAGGGGGGCGTGGCTGCGGTGCGTGAGGGCCCGGAGTTCCTTGCCGAGGCGCCTGCGCTCGCCTTTCTCCAAGCCTTTGTCCCGAAGGAGGACTCCCACGGTGCCCGGCTGGGCTGCCTGGAGCAGGGCCCCCAGATGGGCGAGCAAGCCCTCGGCTCGGCTCCGAACGCTTCGATCGGTCAAGAGGAAGAGGCGGGGAAGATCACTCACCGGCGAAGCTGATCCGTCCTTCCTCCGGGGAGCTAGCCGTCGCGTAGAGCCGCTTCGGGATGCGCCCCGCTTCGTAGGCCAATCGTCCTCCTTCGACGCAGTGACGCATCGCATGCGCCATGGCGACCGGGTCACGAGCCCCCGCTATTGCTGTGTTCATCAGGACGGCGGTGCTTCCCAGCTCCATCGCCACGGCCGCATCTGAGCCCGTCCCTACTCCGGCGTCGACGATGACGG
>CAZQTQ010000163.1:3284-4982 GCA_964596025.1 uncultured Rickettsiales bacterium | reverse complement strand
GTTGGCAGGTTGGCGGGAGTGGGGGAGGGGGTTGGGAGGCTGGAAGGTTGGAAGGTTGGTGGGGTTGCGGATCCCTTGGCCCGAACCGATCGGTGCAGCCAGGGGCATGACTGCGGCGCAGCCCAGGCCCTCGAGCTTGCGGCAGACGATGGGGTCGTCGATGCAATAGGGCAGGACGGTGAAGCCGTCGTCGACGAGGATGCGGGCTGCCTCCAGGGTGGCCTCGTTGTCGGGGAAGAGGGTCTTGGGGTCGCCGATGACCTCGAGCTTGATGAGGTCGGTCCCCAGGGCCTCCCGGGCCAGGCGAGCTGTGAGGATGGCATCTTCGGCGGTGAAGCACCCCGCAGTGTTGGGGAGCAGCGCATAGCGCTTCTTGTCGATGTGATCGAGCAGCCCTTCTCCCGGAGGGGCGTCTAGCCGAATCCTTCGGATTGCCACGGTCACCAGTTCGGCGCCTGATGCGTCCAGTGCTGCTTTCATCCCTTCGAAGGTGGCGTATTTTCCGGTACCGACGATGAGGCGCGACTCAAAGTGGTGGGATCCGAGGGAGTAGGACATGGGCGGCTCCTGCAGCGGACGGTGGGCCCGAAAGCGGAGCGCACTCTAGCCCGCATCCTGCATGATCTCTACCTGCGCCCGCGGCGGTTCCGTTGCACGGTACGGGCCCCGTGCTAGCCGCCACCGACCGCGGTCACCAGGTCGACTCGATCGCCATCTTCCAGAAGCCGAGATGGGTGTTCCTTGCGGGGAATGACTTGGAGGTTGACCGCAACGGCCACACCCACACTGTTTCGTTCGAGGGCGTCCAGCAGGTCGGCGATGCTGCTGCCTTCATCGAGGGCATGGCCCTCCCCGTTCAGACGGATCTCCACGGTTAGCGGCGGGCCTTTCGTGTGGCTGTGCTCCTGCTGGACTCGGCCTCCCCCCGCCGCGCGAACAGTTCGGGGTCATCGGCGGCCTCCATCGCCGCCTCTCGCGTGATCATCCCGGCTTCGGAGAGCTTGATGAGGTGGGCGCTGAGCGTCATCATGCCTGCCCCCGCCGAGGCCTGGATCATCGACGGGATTTGGAAGACCTTGCCCTCACGGATGAGGTTTCGGATCCCGAAGTTGGCCACCATGATCTCGGTGGCGGCAATTCGACCTTTTCCGGTCTTCCGCTCGACCAGGGTCTGTGAGATGACGGCCTGCAGGGAGCCCGCGAGTTGCACTCGGATCTGCTGCTGCTGCTCCGGGGGAAAGACGTCGATGATGCGGTCCACGGTGTCGGCCGCGCCCTTGGTGTGGAGCGTGCCAAAGACGAGGTGGCCGGTCTCTGCTGCGGTGAGTGCCAGCTGAACCGTGGCCAAGTCGCGCATCTCCCCGACCAAGATCACGTCGGGGTCTTCGCGCAGAGCGGCCCGCAAGGCATTGTCGAACGACCACGTTTGCACCCCCAACTCCCGCTGGTTGATGATGCATTTGGCCGGAGTGTGCACGAACTCGACGGGGTCCTCGATGGTGAGGATGTGCTTCCGCTGGGTTTGATTGATGTGGTCCAAGAGGGCCGCGAGGGTAGTTGTCTTGCCCGACCCCGTTGGACCCGTAACCAAGACGAGCCCTCGGCTGAACTCTGCGATGCGCTCCACGACTGGCGGGAGGTTGAGCTGAGCCATGGGGATGATGCGGTTCGGGATGGTCCGGAAGACTGCGGCGATCC
>CAZQTQ010000163.1:0-3274 GCA_964596025.1 uncultured Rickettsiales bacterium | reverse complement strand
GTTGTCGTCCTCTGTTGGCGGCTGCCGTGTAGGCTGCGGTGCTGCAGTGCGGCGATCCCCCGGCTCTGGTTGAAGACGTTGACACGGAAGCGGGACACGCCCTCGATGCCGATGGAGAAGTCTGCCTCCATCTCCTTCTCGAACTGCGACTTCTGCCGCTCGTTCATGATGGAGTAGACGACCCGCTTGGCGTCCTCCTTGCCCATCGGCGGAGTGTTGAGCCGCTGGATTCGCCCGTTGATGCGCAGGGCCGGCACCTCGTCCGCGCTGAGGTGGAGGTCGCTGGCACCTTGCTTGACGGTGTAGACGAGTAGGTCATGAAGGTGCACGTCTCGAAGTCTACCCCGTCCTGACTTCTAGCCGCAGGACAGCCCTGGCTCGCCTCTCTGATAGGCTCGGATGCCGGGCTCTAGGCCCCAGGAGTGCAGTGGCTTCCTTTTTCCTACCCGTCGTCCTTCGAACCGTGGACCGACTGCAGGACCGCCTCTTGCCGAGCGCCTGGTCGCAGGCGGCCCGGGAGCGACTCTTGACGTCGTACGCGGCCGCCTGGGACCGACGGGAAGGTGCCCTGTTCGAAACGGTGCAAATTCAGACCGTCACGGGCTGCAACTTGAGCTGCCCGTTCTGTCCCGCAAACCGCTCCGAGGCGCTCTACGGTGGGGTGGGCGCGAAGGCGCAGATCGAGATGTCCGACGCGGTGTTCGAGTCCATCGCCGAGCAGTTGGGTATCTTGGACTATCGGGGCGAAGTAAAGCTCTACCTCATGAACGAGCCGACCCTCGACCCCCGCCTGTTTGAGCGCGTGCGCCGGCTTCGGGCGGCCTGCCCTGCGGCCATGCTCTCGCTTGCCACCAACGGCGTGCTCCTGGAAGAAGACTCAACCCTGAGCCTGTTCAGCGCTGGCCTCGACCTGCTGGTCGTCGACGACTACAGCCCCGACGATCGGGTACTCAGCCGGATGAACGCTTGGGAGACTGATCTTCCCGCCAACGCGGTCGTACTCCTTTCGCGAGAGCTCCAAGAACCCTACGACCGGCTGGGCTACGGCCTCAACAACCGGGCGGGCAACGCGCCGGGAGCCCCGGTTCCTGCGGAGGCCAGTTTTGGCTTTTGCGATCGGCCGTTCCGAGGTCTGTACCTCGCCTACAACGGGGACGCCGTTCTCTGCTGTTCAGACTGGAACTTCGAAGCCGCACTCGGCAACGTCGTTGACGACGGCTTGCTAGCGATCTGGCAGGGGGAGGCCTACCGACGCACCCGGCGGGCCTTGCTGGCCGGGCGGCGCGAGGGACTCTGCGCTCGCTGTGACTTTGCCGGTGTGTCCACGTCCTGGCCCGCAGTCGTCCGCAAGAAGGCGGGACCGTTGTGGAGGAGTCTGTCTCGACGCGTCGCTCCTAGCGGCTAGCGGTTCTTTGGCCAGAGCTCCGATAGGGATTCAGGCCTGGAAGCCGCCTCCCAGGACCCAAGCCCAGAGTGCGTTGCCCCAGAGCCAAGCCACGCCAGCGCCAAGGCAGAGGTAGGGTCCAAAGGGGATGCGGGCGCCGCGTCGGCGGCCCGAGCGGGCCATGGCAGCGATGCCGATGAGGCTGCCGAGGAGAGATGCGACAAAGACCGTCGTGAGAAGCGTGGGATGGGCTCCTTGCCAGGCCCCTACCGCGGCCATCAGCTTGATGTCGCCCGCGCCCAGGGCCTCGCGGCCAAAGACAAGCTGACCGATCCAAGCGAGCAGCAGCATGGCTCCTCCGCCCATACATGCGCCCACTACCGATCCGGGAAATCCCGGCCCTTCCAGCCCCCGGAGGTCCAGAACGGCGGCAGCTGCGATGCCGAGTGGGATGAGCGGCAGGGACAGCACGTCGGGGACGATGAAGTGGTCCAGGTCGATGAGAGAGATTGCGAGCAGGACCGAAAAGTAGCTTCCCCAGAGGGCGGTCTGGAGGATGGCGTCGCCGTTTTCCACCGCAGCAATGGGTTGGCTGTGCAGCAGGAAGAGGCCGCCCCACACTCCGGCGGACAGAGCTTCGACCAGGGGATAGCGGAAGGCGATGGGGCTTCTGCATCCCCGGCAGCGCCCGAGCAGCAAGAACCACGACAGGACGGGAATGTTCTCCCAGGGCCTGATTCGGCGCATGCAGCTGGGGCAGGACGAGGGAGGGAGCACCACGGAGCGTCCCTGCGGGAGGCGGTAGGCCACGACATTCAGGAACGAGCCGACAGCAGCCCCTGCGGCGAGGAAAAAACCGAGTTGGACGGCTCGAAGCAGGCCCAGCGGGTCGGTCAAAGCGAAGCGCTCCGGAGCGACCGACCCAGCGCGTCGATCACCCGGTCTTGCTGCGCTGGCTTGAGCTCGGGGAAGAGGGGTAGGGCCAACACTTCTCTGCAGGCCTGTTCGGCCACCGGAAGGTCCCCTTCTCGGTAGCCAAGGCTGCTGTAGCAGGCCTGCAGGTGGAGCGGGAGGGGGTAGTAGATTGCGTGGCCGATGTCCTCCTCCTTGAGGGCTGCTGCCACGGTGTCTCGGTGGGGGATTCGCACGACGCACTGGTGGAAGGCGGGCCGGGCGCCACGGGGGATGGTCTGGAAGCGGACGAGCTCCGATAGCCCCGCCGCATCCACCCGGTCCTTGTAGCCCTGCACCCGCTCCGCCCGCGCTTCTGTCCACCCGGAGAGGTGCCGCAGCTTCACCCGCAGGACGGCCGCCTGCAGCGCGTCGAGCCGCGAATTGCAGCCGATGGTGGCGTGGAGGTACTTGCGCGGATGGCTTCCGTGCGCGCGCAGACGGGCTACTCGGGCCGCTAGTTCGGGATCCGAGGTGGTCACCAGCCCTCCGTCCCCCCAGGCCCCCAAATTCTTGCTGGGGAAGAAGGAGAAGCAGCCCAGGTCGCCGAGGAGGCCCGCTGCCTTCCCGTTCCAGGAGGCGCCTATCGCCTGGGCCGCGTCCTCGACTAGGAGCAAGTCTTGCGCCTCGGCCAGCGCACGCAGGGCGTCCCAATCGGCGGGAACGCCGAAGAGATCGACGGGCAGGATGGCCTTGCTCGCTCCGCTAAGGGCCCGCCCCGCTGCTTCCGCACAGAGGTTGAAGGACCCTTCTTCGATGTCGGCGAACACCGGTTTGGCGCCCAGACGACTGATCGCACCTGCTGTTGCGAAGAAGGTGAAGGGAGTGGTGACGACCTCGTCGCCCGGACCGATGTCCAGGGCCCAGAGTGCCAGCAGGAGGGCGTCCGACCCCGAGGCACATCCGATGGCCAGCCCCCCTCCGAGGAAGGCTTCCACT
>CAZQTQ010000162.1:8617-8980 GCA_964596025.1 uncultured Rickettsiales bacterium | reverse complement strand
ACCCGAACGGGTCGTAAAGGCCCTGGTCGAGGCTGGCCACGGACTCCGCGGGCTGGAGCCCAGCCGGAACCCACTGGAGGGCGTCTTCCTCGCAATCACGGGACGCGGAGGCCGAGCATGAAGGCTGTGGTTCTGATCGCCGGACGCGAACTGGCGTCTTACTTCAAGGGCCACATCGGCTACGTGGTCATCGCCGCCCTGCTCCTGCTGGACGGGCTCATGTTCCACACAGTGGCGATGTCGGGCGGGGAGTACCTCAGCTCGGAGGTGCTCAAGTACTTCTTCTACGTCTCGTTCGGGATGACCGGTGCGGCCGGAATCCTCCTGTCCATGCGCCTCTTGGCCGGTGAGGCCCGGGAAGGA
>CAZQTQ010000162.1:0-8607 GCA_964596025.1 uncultured Rickettsiales bacterium | reverse complement strand
ACACCGCTCCGGTCAGCGACTGGCAGATCGTAGTCGGCAAGTGGCTCGCCGCCTTTGGCTTCGTGTTGGTATTTCTCGTCCTCTCCCTTTACCTGCCCGTGCAGATCCTGGTGAACGGATCGGTCCACCTCGGCCACCTCGCCGCCGGCTACCTCGGCCTGGTGCTAGTGGCAGCCGCAGCCACAGCGATCGGCACCTTGTGCTCGGCCCTGACCCAGCACCAGCTGGTGGCGGGAATCTTGGGGACCGTCCTCTTCCTCATCCTGGTGACGATGTGGTGGACGAGCAAGATCGCGTCGCCTCCCTTCGACGAAGTCCTGGCCTACGCCTCGATGTACGACAAGCACTTCCTGCCCTTCAGCAAGGGAACAATCCATACCCGGGACATCGCCTACTACCTGAGCGTGACGTTTTTCGCCCTCCTCAGC
Organism: uncultured Rickettsiales bacterium; assembly: GCA_964596025.1. GTDB lineage: Bacteria > Myxococcota_A > UBA796 > UBA9615 > UBA9615 > CAZQTQ01. Next base: position 8,179 of record CAZQTQ010000162.1, on the reverse strand, counting down.
TGCCGCATTGTCCTGGGCGCGCGGAGGTGGCGGTAATGCGCGGAATCTTCTCACTTTGGACCTACTTCGGGGGCCTAGCGGTCCTCTTTGTCGCCGAGCGCATCTTTGGGGTGGGCAGTCCCCTACACCTTCCTCTTGCCTCCGTTGCCGGCATCCTTCTCTGCGCTGCAGTAGGGATGCGTCTGAAACAATGGAGTGCCGCCAGCGGCGAGACCCGCAAGGTCCTGCGGCACATCCTCCCTGGCTACCTCTGCGGCTTCGTCGGAACCGTACTCTACGCGGCATCCGCCGAGGGTTCGCCGGTAGGACTCGAGGCCGGCAGCGATTTGGAAATCCAACTCAAGCTCCTGTCGCTGCTCTTGATTCTCTGTGGCTCCGCGCCCATCTTGCTCTCCGAGTTCAGCCTCTTCTCCATGTACGGGGCACCTCGCCTGGAGACGCGGCGCCTGCAGGAGTCGGGTCGATCCGGCTTGGCTGCCGCCTTGGCCTTCGCCCTGGTAGTCACCCTCAATTTTGTCGCTAACGACCGGGACGAGCGCTTCGATCTGCGCAGCGTTCGGGACCTGGACCCCAGCCCGACCACGGTCGAGATGGTCCGCAACCTCAGCGAACCTCTGGAGTTGACCCTCTTCTTCCCCGCGGCCAACGACGTCTACGAGCAAGTCCAGCCCTACTTCGCTCAGCTCGATGCGGTGTCGGAGCACTTCACCGTCACTCAACTCGACCGGGACATGCACCCCGACAAGGCCCGCAAGGTCCGGGCCCGGAAGAACGGGACGATCGTCATCAGCCAGGACACGCAGCATGAGTCTCTGACCCTGGACACCGACCCCGACAAGGCCCGCCGCAAGCTCAAGAAGTTCGATGAGGACTTCCAGAAGGCCCTGGCAAAAGTCAGCCGGGATGAGCGCATTGCCTACTTTGTGGTGGGGCACGGCGAACGGTCGACGAGCCCGCGGCAAGACGAGCCCTCGGGTCTGAAGAAGCTCAAAGACGGCCTGAGCCGGATGAACTACAAGACCAAGAAGCTGGGGATTCGGGAAGGACTGAGCGAACAGGTCCCCGACGACGCCACTGTGGTCTTTCTCGTGGGTCCGCAAGGGTCGCTGCTCGAGACCGAAGAGGAGTCTCTCATCCGCTACGTCCAGGAAGGCGGCTCCCTCTACTTGGCGGTCGACCCCGACGTGGACGAGGTCCCCGAACTGGGCCGACTCCTCGCCACGCTTGGGCTGGAGGCGCGCTACGAGCCCATCCTCAGCGAGCGCAGCCACGCGAGCCTGAAGCGAGCGTTGAGCGATCGCCGCTACTTGGCGAGCAACCGGTTCACGAGCCACGACTCCCTCTCGACCCTGAGCAAGCGCAGCTCGCGCGACCACGTCCTCTTCGACACGACGGGCTGGCTCAGCAAGGCAAAGGAGACCGCAGAGGGCGCGTCTGAGGCCAAGGTGACCTTCATCATCAAGGCTCCCTCCGGCTCTTGGAATGACGTAAACGGCGACTACGAGTTCGACAAGGACGTCGAGAACAAGAAGGCCTACAACCTCATCGCTGCGGTGGAATTGGCTCAACCCGAGGGATCGGAGATGCCGGGCGGGAAGGCCATCGTCTCCGCCGACGCCGACGTCATCGGAGACTTCTGGCTCCCCATCAGCCGGGGCAACGCCCAGCTCGCCATTGACACCGTCCGGTGGCTCGAAGGCGAAACCGAACTCGCGGCCGAGGTCGCAGCCATCGAGGACGTGAAGATTGTGCACACCAAGGACGAAGACAAGCTCTGGTTCTACAGCACTACCCTCGGCATGCCGATCCTGCTCTTGGCGCTGGGGGCGGGCTTGAACCGAAGTCGCCGCCGGAGGATGGAATCGTGAACGCAGCGGAGACTTGGACTTACGGCATCCTGCTCGTCGTCTCGCTTGGCTTCGCCCACCAAAGCTGGAAGGGCGAGGACGTGGCGGTCAAGGAAGAGACGATCGTCTTTGACACGGGCAAGGGCCAGGTAGACGAGATCAACTGGGAGGGCGAAAAGAACCTCGCGACCTTGAGCTTCGAAGGCAAAGACGACGACACGGTCGCCTGGATCACCGCCGGAAAGCGCAAGAAGGTCCTCGGCCCTCCCATCCCGGCTGCGGCGAGCGACGACGACTCGGCCGACGCAGACGCATCGAGCCCAGCCCCCAAAAAAGGCCCACCGCGAGCCACCTACGGTGCCCCGGAGCTGAAGAACTTCCCTGGCAACAAACAGGCCGTCGATCTCCGGAAGCGCTATTCGCCGCTGACCGCCCTCCGCCAGTTCGACGACCTCGAGGCGGCCACGATCGAGGAAATGGGGCTGACCGAACCGAAGGCGAAGTTGCGCCTGCGCCAGGACACCCGCGAGCTCTTCCTAGAGATAGGCGAGAAGGCCTACGGGAGCTCGGACACCTACGTCCGGGTGAAGGACACCTCGACGGTCTACCTCCTCGACAGCAAGGCCCTGGGCCCCCTGCGTTCGGCCCAGAGCCGACTCCTGGACCGCAAGCTCATCGCCAAGGAGCCGGTCGACTTTGCCACCGCCCGAATCCAGAGAGCCTCAGGAGGCGAAGCCGAGGCAGCCCTACAGGGCCGGCACGACAAAGAGAATGCCTTTTGGAGCCGGCCGGGAGAGGCGAGCGAGCCCGATACAGTGCTGGACGGTTTTCTCAAGAAGCTCTTTCAGCTTCGAGCCAGCTCCTACCCGAACGAGGACAAGCAAATCAGCGACAGCGAGGTCGAGGTGCTGATGACCGTGGCGCTCCAGGGAGAGGACGCCGGTGCGAAGATCGTGCTCGCCCGAAAGGTAGATGAGAAGCGAAGCCGCGACGGCGACCCGGCCTACACCTGGTACGCCAAGACGGCCCAGACTCGGCAGCAGTGGGTGAAGGTCAACAGCGGGACAAGCCGCGATCTTGCCGACGCCCTTCCCGAGGTCTTGGGAGGCTGAGGGCCTTGCCATATCGGGCGCAGGCCGCTCCCCTGGCACTCCCGATCGTGCTCCTGCTGGGCCTTGCTTCGGCCTGCACTCCCTGTTCCGGCCTGGACGTAAACGTGCCCCGGCTCGCCTCTGCGGAGTTCGGGGCTCTGGTCCTTCGCTGGGATGCAGTCGACCGGGGGCTCAACCAGCTGATCGCAGCGCGACCTAGCAGCGCCTTAGATCGGCGCACTGAGGTTGTCCTCCTGGAGACGGGGCCGCCACAGACCGCGATCGCCCAGCCGGGAAGGCTCACTGCCCGGATGCGGCCCGACGGCCGCTGCCCCACCTGCCTCCTGGTCCAAGGCAGCCTGCCGGTAGCTACCGCGCTGGGGCCCAGCCCCCTCCGTCCCGAGAGTACTGAGGCCGCTGCGACACGCTCGGTCACCTTCGTCCTACCAACCCGGGTCCGGATCCAGCAACGGGGTCGCGAGACCCACGTCCTGCTCGAGCCCGAGGCCAGGGAAGCGCAACTGCGGTTGCGGCGGGAGGATGGCGGCTCTGAACCGACGGAGGCGAGCGCCCCTCTGGATGCCTTGGTCGCCAAAGCGGCCAACCGGCGCATCCTCTCCGCCCTCCGTTCGCCCATCCTCTTGCGGCTCCAGCCCTGGGCGAGTCCCAATGGCCCCCTCCCCCTCCCGCCGATTCAGGCGGCCTTGACCGAGGGGGCCCTAGTCCTCCACATCGGAGAACCAGGGCCCCCGGCTCCCATCCCCTCCGCCTTCCAGGACTGGGCCCTCCGGCTCAGGCCCTCCCAGCTCGCGGAACTGGCCGAACAGGGTGCTCAGCCGCGCTCTATGCCCCTTCCGGAGCCCACAGGAACCCATGGGATCGACCAAATTGAGCTGTACGCCGCGCCCGGCAACGCTCCAGACGCTTCCTCCCTCTACCTTGCCGCCCGGATGAGCCGGCGTGAGGGCTGCGGATGGCTTCGACTCAGCGGAGTCGTGCGCGTACTTCGTGACTCCGACAGCAACGGGGCAAGCCTCAGCCGGCCCCGCGGGATCCGACTGCTCGAGGCGGGAGGGGTCGACGGTTCACGGGTCCCCGACGCTAGTACCTCTGAAGTCCTCCTCCAACCCGCTGCCGACGCGATTCGGCGGGCCCTGGAGCACCCCCTGGCCATCGGTGCTGCAGGACAGCGGCTGTGGGTGAGTCGGACCTCGCTCGCGGACGGGCACCTGATTCTCGAAGGACGGGTTGGGAGTCCCCACCGAGGGCCTAGGGGTCCTCGGCGCCTGGGGGGCCCTCCGAAGCGGTTGCTTCGCCCGGGGCAGGCGCCTCGCCTTCAGCCTCCGCAGCCGGGACTGCATCCAAGTCGGAGGCATCCAGGAGGGGGTCCAGTTCCCGGGTACCGGCGGCCTGAAGCTGCGGATCCCGTCGCAAATCCCCAGACTGACGGTCGCTGATCCAAGTAGAGATCATCGGATAGAGCTCATTGGTGGCCCAATCCGAGAGGACAAAGTCGCCGTGGCCGTAGTCAGCGCGGGTGCCCCAGCCTTCGCCCAGGACCACGAAGGTCTTGTCCGAAGAGCCCAGGCGCTCGTAGGCCGCAAACACCCACCACGGCGGAACGATGTGATCGATGCGGCCGGCAACCACGAGCGTCGGGGCCCGGACGTTCGAAAGACCCGCACTGTAGTCCACGGTCCCATCCGCACTCAGGAGCCGCCCGCTCTTCACCCAGCCCCTGTACTGGTGGACCGCAGCAGTTCCCATGTTCTCCAGCGCGCTGCCGACGAAGCCCACCAGGTCTTCGTAGTGGACGTGCTCGAGGTTGAAGATCGCGTGGAGTAGGTAGGAGTCGGGGGCGAGGCTGATGAAGGGAGCCAGCAGCTTCCCCAAGCCGCGCGAGCTGATGTGCCCCCGCTTGCCCACGATGCCCATGAGCGGGCCCGCTCGACGAGCCAGGCGGTTGGGGTGGGCAAAGCCGCCGGGAGAACCCAGAGTGACCAACCCTGCGACATGGTCGCGAAGAGGGCCTTGCAGCGTGATGTAGCCCAGGATGCCTCCGAGGGAGTGCCCCACCCAGTAAACCTGGTCCTGACCGGTCTCCCGCAAGACTGCGGTAAGCAGCGCCGGGACATCGTGGTGCGCAAAGTCATCGATGGTCCACTGCCCCCGTCGCCAGGTCTTGCGATCGGGCGCGGCAGAAGAGCGGTCTCCACGAAGCTCGAAGAGCCATACGTCGAAGCCCTCTTCGGCCAGATAGAGCGCAAGCGCCCGTTCGGGCAGGAGAAAGTTCTCCCGGTTGACTGCCGTCCCGTGTGCGAGGACCACCGGCGTGCCGAAGTGCGAACGGTCGTTGGCGGCTTCTGCTGGCGCGATTCGGAACAGACCCAGCTGCCAGCCATCGTCGGTGGCCACGCGACTGTGAAAGTACGAGAGCGTCGAGGGATCACGGATCGGCGACGACGCACATCCCAGAGCGGAAACAACGAGGCCAAACGCGACCAAACGGAGAAGCAGGCGCATCACCACGAGCTTCCCCTCCCACGCAACCAGGAGAGAATCGTTCGATCCACCGAGTGCGCAGAGTGGCGACTCAGCAGCATGCCGAGGTGGCCAAACTCCTCCCGGTCCCCGCTGATGCGGGAGAGGAAGCGCAGCTCCACCGGGATTTTTCGGGCCAGGCGATCGGCACCGCCGAGGACCATCTCGGGAGGAGCTACGGGATCGGAGGCTCCGACGACCACAAGCGCCTCCCCGAAGCCCGCATCTAACCCCCGGCTGTAGTCCACCCAGCCCGCCCGATCCGTGGGGCGGCCCTCATCGAACCAGCGGAGGAGGTCCTCAACCACGGCGCGGGGGGGAGGCCGAGCGATCTCTGCCCGATGAAACCTCTCGAGGATCTCGGCGAGCGTAGAGCCAGGAGTGCCCTCCGCCGCTGGCGGCAACGAGGTTCGCCGCGGCCCCGCGGCGGGGCGCAGACCCGTAAACAACACCTGCTGGGCCAAGACCGGCAGCGCCTCAGCCTGAACAATCCAGGATTGAAGCCAGGTGCGAAGCAAAGGGGAGACGAGGCGGAAGTCGAAGCGAGTGCCGAGCGCGGCCCAACGAAGCGTGGGGAGGCCCTCACCGGGCCGAGCCGCCGCAGCCACAGGCAAGAAGCCGCAGAGCCCGTGACCGATCCAGGTCACTCGCCCCGTGCCGCTGCGCTCTTCCAGTTCCTGCAACAGCCGGGGAAAAACCGACTGAACCACACCGTCAAAGCCCTTGGAACGTGCCTCCGTCGTGTTCCAGGGATCTACGAGGTAGACCCGGTAGCCAGCCCGGGCAAGGCGACCTGCAAGACCGTTCCCATCCCGCGCAAGAAAGACCTCTTTTCGATCGGAAATGTCGGGGCACAGAGCAACGGCTTCGGCGGATTGGGAAGCGGGACGGCCCCGAACGACCGGCTCCAAATTGCTAGCTGGAGGAGCGCAAGCCGCGGAAGCGGGAAACGAAAATCCGCATACAGCGAGACCAAAGGCAAGGATCCAAATCCTCAGCCCAGATCCTCCACGACCGAGCCGCGGACTGTGGTATGAATGCGCTGGCCCTTCGAACTGCATCGCGTCGCTTGGCTCTCAATCCACAGGGAATGCAACAGAGCTTGCTATTCCGCTCGCGGGAGCGTGCTCCCGACGAGCCACCTTCACCGCCTTCGCTTCCTCCGGATGATGACCCCCCGGAGGGAGACGGCACCGTTGCGCTCCTTGATGCGGCGCGTGAACGGTATCTGAACTACGCGCTCTCCGTCATCACCTCCCGTGCACTTCCCGATGTGCGCGATGGTCTGAAGCCTGTACACCGGCGCATTCTGTACGCGATGTTTGCCAACCTACGCCTCACCCACACCGCGCGCTTTAGGAAATCCGCCGCGGTGGTCGGCGAGGTCATGGCGCGCTTCCATCCCCACGGCGATCAGAGCATCTACGACGCCATGGTCCGCCTCGCGCAGCCCTTCTCCCTGCGGGCACCGCTGGTCGAAGGGCACGGGAATTTCGGCTCGCTGGACGGCGATTCGGCTGCGGCCATGCGCTACACCGAGGTCCGCCTGCGATCGATCGCCTCGGAGATGGTCGAGGAAATCGACCAAGACACCGTGCCCTTCCGGGCCAACTACGACGGGACGACCGAAGAGCCCATCGTGCTCCCGTCCCGCATTCCTCAGCTTCTGGTCAACGGAAGCGCCGGGATCGCAGTGGGCATGGCCACCAACATCCCTCCCCACAACCTCCGCGAGATCTGCTCCGCCGCCATCGCGATGATCGAAAAACCCAAGATCACGCTGGATGAACTCATGGAGCACATCCAGGGGCCGGATTTCCCCATCGGCGGCGAGATCCTGAACAGCCCGGAGCAGCTCCGGTCGATCTACGAGACTGGACGGGGAGCAGTACGGCTGCGGGCCTCCTACCACCTGGAGAAGGCCAACCGGCGGCGCTACCTCATCATCTCGTCACTGCCCTACGGCCAGCTCAAGTCGAACGTCGTCGAGCAAATCGGCGAGCTGATTCGTGAGAGCAAAGTGCCTCAGCTCACCGACGTTCGGGACGAGAGTACCAACGACATCCGCATCGTCTGTGAGCTCAAGCGCAGCGCCTCGGAAGCGGAGGCGATGGCCTACCTCTTCAAGCACACCAACCTGCGGACGAACTTCCACGTCAACCTGACGGCCCTCGTCCCCACTGCCAACCCCGAAGTGGGACGCCCAGCGCTGCTGGGGCTGTCCTCCATACTTCGGCACTTCCTCGATTTCCGCTTCGACGTGGTGACCCGCCGCTTCCGCTACGAGCTGGAGCGGCTTCGCCAGCGAATCCACATCCTGCGGGGCTACGCCATCGTCTTCGATGCTCTGGACGAGGCGATCCAGATCATCCGCGGCAGCGACGGCAGGAAAGACGCGTCGACCGCCTTACGCAAGCGCTTCCCGCTGACCGAAGTCCAGTGCAACGCAATCCTCGACTTGAAGCTCTACCGTCTCGCCAAGATGGAGGTCGAGGCCGTCCTCGAGGAGCTGGCGCGGCTCGAGGCGGAGGCCAAGCGAATCGAGGCCGTCCTCAAGAGCAAGAAGGCCCGCTGGGAGGTGATCCATGGCGAGCTCGCCGAGGTGGCCCGCACCCACGGCGACGACCGGCGCAGCGAGGTCGTGGGGCCCGAGACCGAGCTCCACTTCGATCCCGAGGCCTACATCGTCGACGAGGACAC
>CAZQTQ010000161.1:0-9038 GCA_964596025.1 uncultured Rickettsiales bacterium | reverse complement strand
TTCGGGACCTAGACGGGGGAACCCAGGCTTTGGGGCTCCAGGCCGACTGGGTTCCCGCGGAGAGGCTGGAGGCCGAGCCCTTCAAGAAGTGGCTCCAACAGCTGCGCTCCTCGCTCATGGCGGCAGAGAACGCCGGAACACCCCCGATTGACCGCGTCCTGTGCTGCGGCGGCGGGGCTGAGCTTCCCCGCTGGAAGAAAGCACTCTCGACCGAACTCGGCATTCCCGTCGACTCCTTACCGCTGCCCCAAAGCGCGGTGAAACCCGAGGAGGCGCCGGCTGCCGGCCCCGAACATGCACTGGCCTACGCGCTGGCCCTTCGCGCCTTCGACAAGAAGAGCAGGCGGGCCGTCGAGTTTCGCAAGGGCCAGTTCAGCCAGGCCGCCGACACCCGGACCCGGGCACGGGTTGCGATGGGGTCCATCGCCGCCGTCATCCTGTTGGCCATCGGCGGGCTCGCCTTCCACGGCCTACGCATCGCCGGCATCAGCCAGGAACTCAAGGGAGCCAACGCGACCCTCATCGACACGGTGAAGAAGACCTTCCCGAACGTGGCCTCCTCGGCACTGGGCACTCCCGAAACGTCTATCGCCGTGATGCGGGAGAAGGTCGTCGAGATCGAAGACCGGATCGCGACACTGAAGGGACCGGACATGTCGCCGCTGGAGGCGCTGCGGATTCTCTCGGACTCCATCCCCAACAACATCACCGTCGATGTGGACGAGTACCTGGTAAACGAAGAAATGATTCGGGTGCGCGGCGAGACCGACTCGTTCGGCAGCGTGGATCGGATCGAGACGGCAATCCGCACGGTTCCGTCCTTCGAGTCCGCCAAGAAAAGCGACGTCAACAAGGCCCGCGGAGGCAAGATGCGCTTTGTGGTGACCATCCCCAAGGACGAGGGTGAGGAGGCGGGCGGATGAGCTTCGTCGACACCATCGATACCTGGGGCGAGCGCTTGCAAGAGTTGCTCGACGGCATCAGCCCGCGCGACCGGATTCTCCTGCTTTTCATGGCGGTTGTGCTGCTCTCCGCCGCCACCTTCGGCACCGCCACGGTCCTGAACAAGTCCGCCAAGAAGGCCCGAGCCCGCCTCGCAGCGGCCACCCTGGCCCAAAGCACGGTCGACCAACTGGTGAAGAAGCACGCGGACCTGGTCGTGAAGGTGGAGGGGCTGGACAAGCGCCTGGCCGCAGGGGCCGACTTTACTCCCCTGACCTGGTTGGAGACGGTTGGAAACGAGATGCAGATCGCGAGCAACATTCGGTCGATGACCGAGCGTGGCATCGACGAGACCGACTACTACCGAGCCCAGAAGATCGATCTGGTAGTCAACGACATCAGCCTGCGGCAACTGGTCGAGCTTCTGCATCGGTTGCAAGCTGCGCCACAAGCGATCCGCTTCAACGAGGTCCGGGTGAAGACGGACCGCAAGAAACGCGAGGAGCTCGATCTCCGCATGGAGATCGCCGTGCTGCGGCCGGTGGGGGGAGCATGAGGGAACGCGGCCGAAGAGCCCTCCGTTTCGCCGGCTACGGCCTGTGGTTCGTACTTGCCTTCCTCCTGATGGTCTGGCTGCTCTTCCCCTGGGGCAAGGTCTTAGATCAGGCAACGGTCCTGGCCTCGACCGCAGGCTATGCCGTGCAAGCCGAGACGCTCTCGGCTGGGCCCTTTGGATTCTCGGCCGAAGAGATCGCAGTCGGTTCCTACCGCCGCGGCCAGCAGACGAAACCCTGGGTCGAGCTCGACCGACTGCGTGGGCACATCGGCCTGCCGGCCCTGGTCCGGCTCGGCCTCGCCATGCGCTCTCCTCCGACTCAAGGCCGAAAGCAGAGTCAGGTCCAACGCCTGCTCAATGCGGTCGAGTCCGCAGGCATCGATGCGCGCCTCTACGGCGGCGATCTCAACTTCGAGACCGAAGGGGACGGAGACGCGGCACGTTTCGCCCTTCGCCTCGAGGGGCTCGATCTGAGCCAATACGTCTTCGAGACTCGAACGATCAGCGCCAGCCCCAAGGGGCTGCTGAGCTCGACCGGCGACATCACCTGGCACTGGCTGGATCCCAAGAAGTCCAGCGGCAACTTGGACATCACCGCCTACGACTTGGTGCTCTCGGGCTTCAAGGTCCTCGGCTTCGGCCTCCCCGAAGCCACCTTTGAGCAGAGCGAGGCCCACATCAAGATCAGCCGCGGACGCGCAGAGTTCCGCGACACCATTTTCCGCTCGGATGTCGTCGAGGCGAGGGTCGAAGGCTACGCCCACCTGAACAAGGACCCGATGCGGAGTAAGTTGGCTCTCCGGATCCGCTTCAAGCTTCGCTCCGATTTGGACAACCTCGCCAAGGTCAAGTTTGGCTCCGACCCCAAACACAAGGACCAAAAGGGCTGGTACCACTACCAGGTCAGCGGGACGGCAAATCGGGTGCGCTTCAAGGAGCACCCTGCAAAGCGGCCGAAACCCAGGAAGACCATTCGGTCTAAGCCTCTGACCGCCAGCACCGACACCGCTCCCAAGGACGAAGGCGGCAACGACGCGATCGAACGGAAGCCGATGGACGAGGACCGCAAAGCGGATCTGGACGAGGAACGGCAGCGGCTCCGCGACAAGCGCAAGGAGCGGCGCGAGGACCGCCGCAAGCGGAGAGATGACCTCATGTCCAAGCGGAACAAGGACCAGTCCGACCTCGACAGCCGAGATGAAAACGAGGACCGCGAAGAGGCGATGAAGGCCTACGAGGACTCCGATGCTCAGGCCATTCCGGAAGATGGCTCGCGGCCGGCGGGCGATGAGGAGTCCGAGCGAGGCGAGGACGAAGCCGAGGACGGCGAAGGGAGAGAAGACGGCGAAGGGAGAGAAGACGGCGAAGGAAGAGAGGGCGGCGAAGGAAGAGAGGGCGGCGAAGAGGGCGAAGAGGAGTAGCCGACTGGGGGGCCGAGCCCCGGTCCGAAGGGAAGAGCCGACTCAGCCCAGAGCGTCTTGGACCTCAGTCCACAAGTAGCGCCCCACGTCGAAGCGCTCCCCAAGCATTTTCGCGCGCAAGCCTGCGAAGCGACGGGTGGAAGCATCGAGATCGCTGAGGATGTCTTCGGCACGGGCCCGCGCCACCCCTTCGGACGGCGTATTCCACAAGAGCGAATAGCGCTCTTCGAGTTCAAGCATGTAGCCCAACTGCGCTGTGTGCATGAAGATGGCCGGGGTGCCGAGGACCGCCGCTTCCGCCGCCATCGTCGCCCCCTCGCCGACGTAGAGGCTGGCCTCGCCGAGAAGGTGATGCACCCGGTGCGGGGCGAGCTGCAGGGCCAGGTGGCGAACCGCCTCGGGAACTCCCCGCTCCCCGCTGACCACAACCCGGATCCGCTGGCTCAACCACTGGACGAAGGCTGTCGGGTCCGCAAAGCCCGCATCCCCAACATCGTGGCTCGCTTCCCACGAAACCAAACGCACCACGGCGAAGGGCTCCTCGGCAGCAAGACCCGCTTCTTCCCTCACCGAGCGGTCGACCTCGAAACGATCGGGGTGCAGGTAGGCCAGCTCGTGGTAGCCGGGGTAGCGAATGGCCTTGTTCGGGGCCGTCCCTCGATACGCCTCGGGCAGGTACAGCCGGTTGCAGAGCGGGTAGACAAAGCGATTGGTCAGGTGGGCCGTCTCGGTGTCATAGAAGACCCAGGAGGGGACCCCCGTGATGCGCCCGACCGGTGCAATCACCGGCCCCATAATGCCCAGCAGTAGATGGGGCTGGAACTGACGGACCCGTAGAGCAAGCTTTGCCGTACGCTCGGCCATCTCCCGCGCCAGTCCCAGGGGCCCGCCGCCAATACGACTCAATACCTCGTAAGGAAAGTTGGCCGCCTCCAATAGTTCCCTCGTAACGTCCTTCTCCCGAGCCGTGAACAGCACCTCTCCCCCGTCCTCCACCACGCACTCTGCGAGGTGTCGGAAGAAGTGGACGTGGGCAGGGTGGAGGACGTCGAAGAGGAGCCGCATAGACGATGAACTCAGGACGAATCGTTCAGACGCTCCGCCGGCTGATCAGCTGGGACGAGCGGGGCTGCAGCTTCCAAGCGCCGAAGCCGGATGAGGGCTTCCTCGCCCAGGTTGCGGTTGGCGGCCACCAGATCGGCGAGCATTCCCATCATCGCCAACTGCACGCCGATGATGAGCAAGGCCGAAGCGAGAATGACCGACTGGACGTGCCCGGCACCCTGTCCGCCCAAGAAGAACCACAGGAAGCGCAGACCCAGGAGGACGCCCAGCCCAAAGGTCACTCCCCCCAGTCCCAGGAAGGTCTTGAACGGCTTGTACAGCAAGTAGGATCGGAGGATGGTTGCCGCCGAACGGGTGACGTAGATCCGGATGCTCTTGATGAGCCGGCTTTCGCGCAGCTTCTCGTTGGTGGGCACGGGAACCGAGGCGATGGACATGCCGCCGTGGCCCGCCTGGATGATGGACTCCAGCGTGTAGGTGTACCGGTTCACCAGGTTCATCCGCAACGCTGCGTCCCGACTCCAGCAGCGAAACCCGGATGTGGCGTCGGGCACCTCGGTGCCGGAGAACTGCCGCACAACCCAGGAACCAAGGCTTTGGAGGCGCTTCTTTGTCCACGAAAAGTGTGCGATTTCAGCGGTTTGGCGATCCCCGATGCACATGTCGGCCTCGCCCGAGATCACCGGTGCCGCCAGGTCTGCTATCGCCGCCCCTGAGTATTGGTTGTCGCCGTCGGTGTTAACGATGCAGTCGGCGCCGAGCTTGATGCACGCGTCCAACCCCGCCTTGAAGGCGGCCGCCAAGCCGCGGTTGTTCGGGAAGCGGACGACGTGATGCACTCCAAGCTCGCGGGCAACCTCCACGGTCCGGTCCGTTGAACCGTCGTCGATAATCAAGACCTCGATGCGGTCGACTCCCGGAAGCTTCTTGGGGAGGTCGGCATACGTCTGCGGGAGGGTGTGTTCCTCGTTAAAGCAGGGAATCTGAATGATGAGAAGCGACATGTCGAACCCCAGCGGCAGGTGGACCTTCCAACCCACCGAAGCCGCGGGACCTTACTGGAAGCAGGCCGGAGAAGAAAGAGTGGAAGACCGTGGGGGGCGGACCGTCTGCTAGGGTTTGCTCCCTATGCAGCACACGGACAACCTCATCTGGCTCGACCTGGAAATGACGGGCTTGGAACCGGACCGGGACGTCATCATCGAGGTCGCATCCCTGGTGACCAGCCCGTCCCTAGAGGTGTTGGCCGAGGGCCCCAGCGTCGCAATCCACCAGAGCGATGAGACGCTGGAACACATGGACGAATGGTGCAAGACCACCCACGGTGCCTCGGGTTTGGTCGACCGGATCCGAGCCTCGACCTGCACGATTGAAGAAGCCGAAGAACAGACCTTGGCCTTTCTGCAGCGATGGGTTCCGGCAGGCGCGTCCCCGCTTTGCGGAAACTCGATTGCCCACGACCGCCGCTTCGTCCGCCGCTACATGCCCCGATTCGACGCCTACCTCCACTACCGGCACATCGACGTCAGCACGATCAAGGAATTGGTACGTCGCTGGTACCCCAAGACCGTCCGCGCCCCGGCCAAGAAGGGGCACCACCTCGCCCTGGACGACATCCGTGAGAGCGTGGAAGAGCTGCGGTGGTACCGTGAACATCTCTTCCTCCCGGTCGAAGCCCAAGAGTCCCCCTAGGCCCGGGCCAAAGCCCCGGCAGGAGGGAGCCCGTGGGCGAGGGCCCCCCTCAGTCCAAGAGCGGGTTTTTTCGCACCACCGGGATCCTGTCGAAGGTCCGCGCCCGCTCCGCAGCTGGCAACTCCACATGAAGGGTCACGGTAAACACACTCCCCTTGCCCTCCTTGCTCCGAACCCTCAGCTTGGCACCCAAGGCCTCGGCAAACTTCTTGCTGATCGCCAAGCCGAGACCGGTCCCGCCGTATTCGCGGGTGGACGTTCCGTCCACCTGACGAAATTCGTCGAAGATGGCTTCGAGTTCAGACTCCGGGATCCCGATTCCGCTATCCGCGACCTCAATCCGCACCTGCCGGTCCCGGACCCGACGCCCCCGAATGACGACACTTCCAGAAGCCGTAAACTTCACCGCGTTGTTAACGAGGTTGAGCAGGATCTGTTGCAGTTTTTGGCGGTCCGTACGCATCTCTGGAAGCCCGCCCGAGGCCGGGAGCTCCAGTGACACCTCAAGGCCCTTCTCCTGCGCGAGCAGCGTTCCAGTCTCGTGAACGCTCTTCAGCAGAGTCTCCAGAGAGAATCGGTCGACCCGCAGCTCCATTCGCCCCGCCTCGATGCGGCTGAGATCGAGGATGTCGTTGATCAGAGCCAAGAGGCCGGCTGCCCGGGTGGCGACGCCATTGATCGCTGTGGTCTGCCGCTCCCGAAGTTCGCCATAGATGCCCCCCATCAGGAGGTCGGAGTAGCCAATGATGGCGTTGAGCGGCGTGCGTAGCTCGTGGCTAACGTTGGCGAGAAACTCGCTCTTGAGCCGGGCCGCCTCGATGATCTGCTCGTTCTTGCGGCGCAGGTTGGTGTTCTTGTTTTCGATTTCAGCGATGTAGGCCAGATTCTGTCGCTCCAGCTCGCGCTCCTTGGTGACGTCGATGCCCACCAGGACAAAGCCGGCCAAGCCGGTGTGTTCTGCGCCCTCAAGAGGGGAGAGGGTGAGCAGGGCCGTAAATTCCCGGCCGTCGGCGTGCAGGGCCCCCAACTCGGTGCGCGCATGGCCGTCCCTGCGCGCCTCCAGGATGAGGGCGTCCAGCTCCTCGTCGTCCTCCCGGAGTTCGGCAAAAAGCTCGCGAAAGTGGACCTCGTTGATGACCACCTCGGCCTCCCGACCAAAGAGCGCCTCTGCCCCTCGGTTGAAAGCCAGAACCCGCCCGTCCACCGTGGTGGCGATAATGAAGTGCTGCGTGGTCGAGTCGAGAATCTGGTTAAGAAAAGCCGAGGTCGCTCGAAGCTCGGAAGTCCGTTGCTCGACCACCGTCTCCAGCGAGTCCGACAGGAGCTGCAGCTCCTCCTTCTTGTCCTTGACCTTGTCGTAGGCAGTTCCGAGCGCTCGAGAGCGAGACTCTATCTCTAGGCTCGTCTTGGCGAGGGTGTCGGTCTGACTGAGGACCTCCCGGTCCAGTCTGCGGCGTCGAAGCACTCCGTCGACCGTACGTCGGAGGCTAGACGCACCGATGGCTCCCTTGACGAGGTAGTCGTAGGCACCCATTCGGAACAGGTCTGCAGCCAGGGCTTCGTCGCCCTCGCCCGTGATGACGACGACGGCCACGTCCACGATGCGCTTTCGGACCTCTGCAAGGACCTCGAGCCCGTCAAGATCGGGCAGCCGGTAGTCGAGAAGGACGAGATCCCAGTCCTGAGCCTCCAGCCGCTCGAGAGCCGCAATCCCTGTGCCCTCTCCGGCGACAAGGGCGGAGGGGTAGTCACGCTGGAGGAGCTGACAGGTCATGCGGACAAAGACCGGGTCGTCGTCGACGACAAGGATGGACGGCCCCTCTCCGCTCATCGCGGGAGCTTCCCTGGCCTCGTCGGGCCTAGATCCAGAGTTCATCTCTGCTCTGACCCGCTCCTTGCCCCGGCTCAATCCTCAACGAACGAAGCGCTCAAGGTGCCGCTGAATGTCAGAGCGTTGATGTCTCCCAGCGGTTGCTGGAAGTCCAGTCGCCACAGGGAATCAAAGGCGTACTCGCCGTCAAAGACGCCCGTGCTGCCCTGGCCATCCAGGGCGTAGTAGCGCCAGAATGGGAGGTAGGCTGAACCTGTAACCGGCGGCTGAGCCACCGACCCGAGGTTGGCCTCCGACAGGTAGCGCCCCTCCACATCCTCAACGTAACCGACATGCGTAAAGGTCATTCCATCGGGTTCGTTCTCGACCAACCACTCGAAGGTGGTGCCACCTGTTTGCGTCGTGGCCAGGCCGAGGCCCAGGCCCGTACCGGCATCGATCAAACCCTGGTCGTAAATGAAATCGCGGTAGGGGTTCGTCGGGTCCGCATTGGTCAAGTAGCCGCCCAAGTCGTAGTTCTCTAGGTGCAACAAGAGATCGCAGCCCACGATCTCCTCGCCTCGACTAACCGTCGTGGGAACAGCCGAGTCGTCGTCGTCGCCGGCCGAATCGTCGTCGCCGGCCGCGCTATCGTCGTCGCCGGCCGCGCTATCGTCGTCACCTGCCGCACTGTCGTCGTCACCCGCCGCACTGTCGTCGTCGCCCGTCGAGTCATCGTCGTCGCCACTCGAGTCGTCGTCATCACCCGCTGAGTCGTCGTCGCCACTTGAGTCGTCGTCGCCCCAGCTGTCGTCGTCGCCCCAGCTGTCGTCGTCACCCAAGCTGTCGTCGTCACCCAAGCTGTCGTCGTCGCCCCAGCTGTCGTCGTCGCCCCAACTGTCGTCGTCGTCGTCATCTCCCCAGCCGGGCGTTGTCACCTCCACATTGAGTATTTCGAGCTTGCCCGTGCACACCGAGCAGGGCGGTCCCATCGCACTCTCTCGGAACGTGGCGCTTGCCTCGAACGCGTAGGTCTGAACGCAGATGAGATCGGTCGCATCACTGTCGCCCCAGTAGGAAATCTGCCAGGTACCGGTGATGGGGTATGCGACACCATCTGGCGCCGGCACGGTGATGTCGTCGTCGTCGTCGTCGTCGTCGTCACCGCTGCCCGAGTCGTCGTCGTCGCCAAAGTCGTCGTCGCCAAAGTCGTCGTCCCCAGCAACTGTGTCGTCGTCGCCTGCATCGTCATCGTCCAGCGGCAGTTCCGGCTGGCAAGCACAAAGGCAGAAGGAAAGGAAGAAGAGCAGGAAGTGGGGAGCAAATCGCATAGCAAGTTCCTAAATGCGACCAGAGCATAGCAGTGCCGCACGGCCACCTCCCGGGCAGTCTGCTGCTCGCCGTCCTAGAGGAGGAGGGGCGCGCAAGTCGGCAGAGGATGACGCGCAGGTCAGCGGAGGATGACGCGCAGGTCAGCGGAGGATGACGCGCAGGCGCTGGCCGGTACGAACCCAACAGAACGCGCAGACTGCGCGAGCAGAAGCGCCCATGT
>CAZQTQ010000160.1:0-9083 GCA_964596025.1 uncultured Rickettsiales bacterium | reverse complement strand
GCTTCGGCCAGACCCCCTGCGCTCCTGCGGCCGACAACTTCCAGCAGTACTACCAGCACGCGGTCGGACCCGCGCTCGAGATCGAGGTGCTTGGCGCCAACCACATGTCCTTCCTGGACGACACCAACGTATTGCCTGCCTTGGCCTGCCCGGCAGGAAGCGATGACCCGGCGGTTACCCGCTCGCTGACCCAGGGCTACCTCGTGGCCTTCTTCCGCCAGCGCCTGTCCGGCGACACGGCGATGTCCACCTTCCTCACCGGTGCGGAGATCGCCGCCGACGCCAGTGGCGGTTTCATCGCTTATCAAAGCAAGAACGGATTCTGAGCATGTCTCGAGAACGCGACCAACCGTGCTGCTGGACTCGAAACAGCTTGTTCCTCGTGGGGCTGGCGCTCCTCCTCTCGCTCTCCTCGGCAGCCTGCTACAGCAACCCTTGGCAAGCTGCCAACAATGACGACGACCTGGGAGACGAGGACAACGCCGGAGACCTCGACACCGCAGGAGACGACGACACCGCAGGAGACGACGACACCGCGGGAGACGAGGACACCGCAGGAGACGACGATTCCGCAGAAGACGACGACACCGCGGGAGACGAGGACACCGCAGGAGACGACGACACCGCGGGAGACGACGATGCCGCAGGAGACGACGACACCGCAGAAGACGACGACACCGCAGGAGACGACGCCCTGGCCGGTGGCTGCGAGAACTCCCCCGTCATCGGAACCTGGATCGGCACCTTCGACGGCGACGTGGACTACCTCCTGACCCACGAGAACGTCGATGGCGACCTCAGCTTCAGCATCGAGTGTACTGACCGGCTGGCCATCAGCGGAAACATGGCCGGGTCGGAGGGCGGCGGGGCGACCTTCGCGGCCACGGTCAGTGGGGAGTACAACGATACGGCGGACACCCTGGTCGCAACCATGAGCGGGACCATCAACATCGTGGGCAGCGTGCCCTTACCCCTCAACTTCACCGGCGATTTCGAGGGAAGCCTGGCGCCCACCTCATCCCCCTACACCCTGAATGGCACCTGGCAGATCGAGGCGCCGATGCCAATCCAGAACGGCACCGGCAGTGGAACCTGGCTTGCCGAACTGCAATAGGGGCTCCTCAGCTATTTCCTTCAGATCCAGTTTCTCGCCAGGCACACCGAACAACTTGGGACGGATTACCGCTGTGGATTGGCGTCGGCTGCCTGCTGGCCATCCCGGTGCCAGGAATCATGCGGATCCCCGAGGCGCTTCACGACTTCGGTCCGGCCGAGCCCTCCTGTTTCTCTGCCTCCTCCTCAGCGCCTGTACCGAGAGTCCTCCGCCAGCGCCCCTGCAGGACGTAGACGAACCCGCATCGAACACCGAAGAGCCCGACGAGGTCGTAGCGGACGACGACGACACGCTGCCAGCAGACGACGACGACGGCGACGACGACGACACGACCCACACCCCACCGGTCCAGGGCCCCCTCGACCCGTTCGCCGACCGCCCGGACACCACCGAGGGACTGGTGAACACCTCCTACAATCTCTCAGAGCTGCTCGAGTTCGGTGCGCTCCAGGGAGCCTGTGAGGCGTACGAAGCGAACCCGACAGACCGACGCCTCAAGCTGCTCTGTGGCAAGCGGATGTTCTTCTACGAGGGCTTCGGAACCCTGGGCATCCCCCAGCCTCTACTGGACTGGATGGCCAGAAACTTCCCCGACGAGGCCGGCCCGGCCTTCACCAACTACGGACTGGTCGAAGACCCCTACATCACGACGCCGGAGCAACCACGCCATCTCGGCGTCGGTGAAGGCGCGTCCATGGGCTCGACACCCACCCTCGCGCTGACCTGCGCCAACTGTCATTTCGGCCAGATGCCCGACGGCCGCTACGCGGTGGGCTACCCAAACCTCCAGTACGAGTATGGGACCCACATGCTCGCGCTGTTTATCGGACCCAAGAAGGGCATGCCGGGCTTCGATCCCGATACCTACCACCCCGAAGCCATAGCGGCGGTGCAGCCGATCCTCGACCGCTTCGATGCCGACCCGTTCCTCGGGCTCGGGCTCGCCTGGAACCTGTTGCCCATGTTGGCGGGGGGCACCGGGGACATCCCGTCGCTCTCCTACGACATCCAGGGTTTCTATGCGTCGTGGGCTCCCGGGACGATGGACTTCACGATGGCTCCGCTACCCATCGAGGACGATGTGCACACGATCAGCAGGACGCTGCCGCTGTGGGGCCTCCCTCTCGTCGAGGAACAGGACGACTACGGGATGGACTCGGCGCTGCTGGCTTGGACCGGCGCCGCCGAGAGCCTGAATGAGTTTCTCGGAGGCTTCGTAGTCGTCGGTGGCGGGCCCGTCGACCGTTGGGGCCCCGAGGAGCTCTCTCCACTCCGCGAATACCTCGAGTCATTGGATGCGCCCGCTCCCGTCGGGACTGCGGATCCCCTTTCCGTTGAGTCCGGCCGGGCGCTCTTTGTGTCTGCCGGGTGCATCGACTGCCACTCCGGCGCACGGGGCAGCGGCACGAGGGTCTTTGAGTTCGACGAGATCGGGACGGACCCGGCCCTCGCCTCCTGGGGGGACGCGGACGGCGACGGAGAGATGTGCTGCGATCTCGAGGGCAACCTCACCGGCGGGATCAAAGCCCCGCGCCTCACCGGGCTGCACGCCCTCACCCGCTTCCTTCACAACGGTTCTCTCACTTCGCTGGAACAGCTGCTCTGCCTCGAGCAGCGCCCCCCGGCGGACCAACCACCGTATGCAAGTACAGGCCACGAATTCGGCTGCGGTCTCACCGACGCCGAGAAGACCGAACTCCTCCAGTTCCTCAGGTCACTCTGATGCCACCTTCTCCAGGCGCGACGATGTGAAACCTGCTCATTGGACCGCTACGCGCGGATTTGAGTCCCCCATGGGTTCTGAGAGAAGAGTCGAGTTGCCTGATTCGCCCAGTGGTCGCTCAGCTGCCCCGCGGCGGCCTCAGTGAACGCCTCGCTCAAGTCGCGCGCGGAATCAAAGCGATCAGCGGGCGACTTTGCGAGCGCGATCCCGAGGACCGCGTCCACGGCCGGTGGCAGGTCCGGGACCAGCTGAGACGGGCGGGTCGGTATTCGATACTCGACGTCGTAGAGAATCTTGGCCGGCGACGAACCCCAAAAGGGAGCGGCGCCCGTCACGGCTCGATAGAGGACCGCCCCCAGCCCATACACGTCACATCGATGGTCGACTTCTTCCGATCGAGCCTGTTCGGGCGCCATATAGGCGGGCGTGCCGACGACCGTCCCCTGGGTCAGGGTGCCGCTCCCGCCGATCAGCATCGACACCCCGAAATCCAGGATTTTCCATGTGGCGCCCGCATCAGGCGCATCTCGATGCAGGAAAATGTTCTGTGGCTTGATGTCTCGATGGACTATGCCGGCTCGATGGGCCGCGCCGATCCCGGCCGCTACCTGAACGCAGAGGTCCGTGCATCCCGAGAGGTGGAGCCTACGCTCTCTGCGAAGCAGAACTCTGAGGTCCTCACCGATGAGCAGCTCCATCGCGATGTAAGGGACTTGATGCGCCAGTTCGCCCACCTCAAAGACGCGCACCACATTGGGCACGCTGAGGTCACCTCCTATCACCCCCTCACGGAGAAAGCGCTGCCGATGCAATCGGTCCCCCATCACAGCAAAGTGAATGAGCTTGACGGCAGCTCGGCCCCCAGAGTTGACGTCGGTCGCCGCGTACACTTCACCCATTGCGCCTCGACCGATTACGGCTTCCAATTTGTAGGGGCCAGCCAAGGAACCTGTGTAGCGACCCTCGAGGCCGGCACCAGCCTGCAACACGGCTTCGAGATCACGCTCGGCCTCGTAGAGCTGCCCCTCACGCTCGCCAGCCAACCGTTGCGCGGCCATCGCCCGAGTAACTGCCTCTACGAGCGCCCGGTGCGACACCCGTGAAAAGAAGAGACCGGAGACAAGCACCAGGGGCACCATGATCGTAAAGAAACCGAGAATCACCGTCGGGGCCCCCTCGCTCGAGAGCATTCCGAGATCCGGGACAACCCCACTCAGGATCAGGAGGGCCATACAGAGATACAAGACGATCGCCACGCCGGAGATCATGACCGAATGACGATTGTCTCTCCCATAGCCGAAGAAGGAGAGGCCCAGCGTGACGATCAGCGGTGTTGGCGAGAACGCCCCCAAGCAGTATTGAAGGGGGACCGTCAGCGCGACCGAAAAATAGCCCCAGAGTCGAAACACCCCTGGCGTATAGCGGCGCTCATCGCGGATCCACCAGTACACCCATCCTGCGGCCGCCGCATACGAGAGAGCGGAGAGTACAAAGCCCCACCTGATCATCGGTGAACCGGGCATCCACGGGGTGAAACTCGCGGCCACGGTCGGTAGCACCAACATGCATATCGCCCATGCCCGGGCGCGTGCTACCTCTTCTTCCGCGAGCGCAGAGTTGGCCTCCTCACCGCTCGTGGCATGGAACCGCTGCGCTTCGTCGGCGGGTTCCTGGGAGGCTCGCTCTCCCACGGTGGTCATGGTTCCGCTTACCGGCGTATCGATCGAAGAGTCCAGGAGGGCGATTCTATCTGAGCGAGGCGAATATCCTCAACAAAGGGAAGTCAGAGTGTCCAGAGCCATGCGATGGGCGAGCCTGGAGTTCCCCCGGTTCCGTGCTGATAGCAGTCCCCCCCCGCCTACGGTGCGAAGGTGATAGTCCAGATAGCCCCCAAGCTGTATTCACCGTCGAGGATGTAGCCGTTGCCGCTCGTACTCTCGAAGGGATTGACTGCGGGGTCCCGGGCTATCGACCAGAAGCCGTACCAGTTCGAGCCGCTTCCGGCGGGGGTAGCAAAGTCCGACATGCTCACCGCCTCGGAGAGGGTACCGGGGAGGGACTGGATGACGCCTGAGGCTTCGTAGTCCAGAGAGGGGCTCTTCGTTGCGGCTTCCTCCTCTAGATCATCCGCGCTCTTCCCACCGGCGAGGGACCAGTCGGTCCCCAGGTCCGAGTGGACGCCACCCCTCCCTGTTCTACTCAAGCTATCTCGGCACTCGAAGGATTTCATCGCTAGGAATGACATGATGAGTCCGATGAGGCCCACCCGCCAACGACTTCTCTGGCTCGCAACGGTGGGGATTGCTGCGGTCCTGGCGGTCCTCCTGTTGCGCCCTGAGTGCGGCGAAACGCCCGGGTCGGAGGAACCTGCCCAGTCCGAAGGTCCAGCGGCGGGTGCCAACGAGGACGACGCTGAACTCGCGCCGGCTGCCCCCGCCCAGGATGCTGCCCCCGCCCAGGATGCTGCCCCCGCCCACGATGCTGCCCCCGCCCAGGATGCTGCCCCCGCCCACGATGCTGCCAGGGACGAGGAGGGCGTCGGGACCCGCACCGAACCGCTGGAACCGAGTGAGGAGAGCTCGGACTCGGGTGAATCGGAGAAGTCGGACGGCGAGGACTCTCCTCCGTCCGAGAAGCCACAGGGCAGGCTGAACAAGAAGGACATCGATCAGGGCATCCGGGACCAGATGCCCGAGATTCTGGAGTGCTACCAGAGTTGGCTCCACCAGAACCCCAACATCGGGGGCGAACTGCAGGTGAAGTTCGTGATCGCCACCAGTGAAGACAACCCCGACCTGGGGCGAGTCGAGAGGATCGAGCTCGAGGACACGACGGTCAACCATGTCTGGATGGAGGGCTGTGTACTCTCGGCCATGGAGGACGCGGAGTTCGAGCCGCCCGACGGGGGCGTCGTCGTCGTTAGCTACCCCCTGTTCTTCAGCACCGACGAGGACTAGAGCGAGGCCTCAGCTCAGCAGAGTCAACAGAAGCCGGGGGGTAGTCGCTCCGCGCCAGGCGTTCCGCTCTAGGGCGCTTCGGCGGCCGAGGCCGGACGACGGGGCGGAGGACCGGCCGGCCCCGGAACCGCCCAGAAATCAAAGTAATTGAACCAGTTGAAGGGGTGGGCTCGCCCGAGTTCCTCGAGCCGCGTTGCCAAACGCTGGGCGTGCGCGGCGAGGGCGGCCTCCCGGGTCTCCCGGGGGAGCTCCACGCGCTCGGCGAAGGGTTCGCAGAGCAGGCGGTAGCGGTTGGGCTCGCTGTAGATCCCCACGCAGAAGAAGATGGGACAGCCCAGGGTGGCCGCCACCAAGTAGGGCCCGCCGGGCAACCAGGCCTCGCGGCCGAAGAACTCGACGGGGACCGGCCGGCCCTCAACAGCCCGATCCGCCAGCAAGGCCACGAAGCCCCCCTGCTCAACGCAGCGCTTCAGCTTCAGGACGTAGCTGGGGTCGCCGGGCTCGATCTCGATGATCCGCTCGAGGAGTCTCGGGTTCTCCCGCTCGAGGAGCGAGGAAATCCGGCGCGCGTGGGCCGTGTACATCACCGGATGCACCGGCAAGTCGTGATCGCGGGAGAAGGCGGCCATGGCCTCGAAACTGCCCAGGTGGCTCCCGAGGAGCACCGCTCCCCTCCCCTGGGCCTTCAAGGCCTCGAGGTGCTCCCGCCCTTCGTAGGAGAGCGAGAGGCCATCCAGGTCGCCGCGGACAAAGAAGAACCGGTCCAATGCGACCGTAGCGAAGGCGTACAGGTGGCGGAAGACGTCCCGGGGCCGGACCCGATCGAGGTGGAGTTGGAGCCACTGGCGCGATGCGATCCGAGCGGATCGGGCAAAGAGAAAGAAGTAGACCATCACCCCTGCAAGAACGACGCGGGCAATGCGGCGTCCAACAAGACCTGCGACGGCAAGCAAGGCTCGGATCCCAAGGCGGGAGCCACGCTCGCGACGCCCATGCCAGCCCGGCTCGCTCACGCCGCTCATCGGCGGAACAGGCATCCGAAACGCCAGACCAAGGCGCGCAGGAACAGCCGCGTGTGCAGCCAGCTGAGGGCGAGGTTGCTCCGCACCGGCCGGAAGTGGGTGATGCCCCCGTCTTCGGGGGCGAAGTACCGGACCCGACTGGGCAGGTTTCGTGTGGGCGTTCCCGCCCAAACCATCCTCACGGCGATGTCGGTGTCGAAGCCCATGCGAAGAGAGGTCGCACCAGCTGCAAGGGAAGCCGCCAATGGGTAGACACGGAAGCCATACAGCGGATCCTCGATCCGCCCTCGACCGACCTCGAGGTCCACCCAAAAACAACTGATCCGGCGACCCACTACCCTCGAGCGAGGCGCGGTCTCATCGAACTTCGGGACCCCAAGGATCAGGGCCTCTGGCGCGGCGTAGGCCTGCTCTAAGAAGCGCGGAATGTCGTCGCTGCAATGTTGTCCGTCGGCGTCGATCTGTACGGCGTGCGTCCACCCCGATTCCTGGGCGAGCCGGAAGCCGGCCAGGACGGCGTGACCTTTTCCGAGGTTGTGCTCGTGCAGGATCACGGTCACCTCGTTCCGCTCCCCCAGTCGCCGGGCGACCGCCTGCGCCTCCGGGCCGCTCCCGTCGTCGACCACGAAGACATGGTCGAGGTGGGCAAGCACCGAGTCGACGACCTCTTCCAGAGTTGCCGGGTTGTTGTACGTGGGAACGACCGCGCAGGGACGAACCCGAACGGCTTCCTCGGCCGGGTCGGGAAGCGGGCTCAACCGCCTTCGCGCGCGAGGTCCTCAAGGAGGACCACGACGTCCCGCACCGTCCGAACCGTCTGAAAGCGGGCCTCGGGGAGGACCCGTCCCATCTCCTCCTGGAGCTGGGCCCTCAGGTCCGCGGCGTCCAAGCTGTCCAGGTCGAGTTCCGCGAACAGCCCAGAGCCCAAGCCCACTTCCTCGCCGGGGATCTCGAAGAGACTCTCGAAGGCGCGCTGGACCGCGCTCAGGATCTCGTCCCGACTGGTCTCCGCCGTGATCATGCTGGCTCAGCCTCCTGCCCAACGCCGTCGTCACCCAACGCCCCTTCGGCTGTGAACCGAGCCCGCGTTGCCTCGACTCGCTCCTCGTAGCGCTCCTTGAGGGTGCGGGTCAAGGCACGAGAGTCCTCTCCTCCCTGCGATGGGTCGAGAATCGGAAGGAATTCGAGGGCCAAATCGATGCCACGATCGGGGAACGCCGACAAGGGCTGGCCCTTGAGGAGCGCCGGCGGCAAGACGCTGAGATAGACCGGCACAATGGGCACCCCTGCACGAAGGGCCGCCTCGACGGCGCCCCGCTTGAAGCGGCGGAGTCCGAAGCGGGGGCTACGGGTCCCCTCCGGAAAGAGGAGCACCGATTCTCCCCGGCCGAGCCGCGCGACGATTCGATCCAAGACCGAGTCGCCCGCAGCGCTGGCCTGGAGATCGGGGCCAGGGATGTGTCGACCGGCCCGAAGAATTGGCCCCAACAGCAGCGAGGAAAACCAGGAGCGCTTCACGACGCAGCGCACTCCCTGAAAGGCGCTCAGGACGAGCATCACGTCCAGCATGGACGGGTGGTTGGCGACCACAGCAAACGGAGCATCCGGAAGATCGGCGGGCAGCTCCGGTGCGCGGTAGCGAATCCTCCCCACCGCGCGGGCGACGTCGACGTAGACGCGGTAGCCGCGGAAGAGGATGGCCTCCATGGCCGGGCCACGGCGCTCCGCCGGAAGAAAGCGATGGGCCAGCCAGGCGCAGGGGATGACCACCCATCCCATAACGGCGCTCCCGAAGAAGAAGAATCCGAAGCTGAGAAAGGTGACGACCCAGCGCCCCGCACGGCCGAGCATGGCGATCAGATCGCGTCAGGCCGACGGAAAATCAGGCTGGTGTTCACCCCGCCAAATGCGAAGTTGTTGTTCATCAAGAACGTCGGTCGGGCCTCGCGAGGATCGCCCTGAATGTGGGCCAACGGAGCACACTTGGGGTCGGGGTGCTCCAGGGTGCGGGTCGGCACCAAGAAGCCCTCACGCATCATTCCGAACAGGAAGACGGACTCGATGGCTCCGCAGCCGCCCAGGGTGTGGCCGGTGAAGGACTTGGTGGAGCTCACCGGCACCGTCTCCCCCAGCACCGCCCACGTCGCCTTGCTCTCAGCCAGGTCCCCGACCTCGGTCCCGGTGCCGTGGGCGTTGATGTACCCGATGTCCGAAGAATCCAGCCGCGCGTCGGCGAGCGCTCGGCGCATCGCTCCCGCCATACCGGT
>CAZQTQ010000159.1:0-9083 GCA_964596025.1 uncultured Rickettsiales bacterium | reverse complement strand
TCTTCGATGTTCTCTTCCATCCACTCGTCGTAGTCGACGCCGCAGAGGATCCCCCCTTCGGCTACCACGCTCTGGCCGTAGAGCCAGCGGCTCTCGTCGGTGCAGAGCCAGACTGCGACATCGGCGATGTCGGCGGGCAGGCCCATGCGTCCGGCCAAGCCCTTCTTCGCCGTAAAAATTCGCACCGCTTCCGGGTAGCGGAACCAGTCGATGGCCCGCGTCTCGACCGGCCCAGCGGCCACGGAATTGGCCCGGATCCCGTACTTCGCCCACTCAAAAGAGATGTAGCGAATCAGCGCCTCCATCGCTGCTTTGCTGCTGCCGATGGCGACGTAGGTGGGATAGGCCGTGTGTGCACCCAGCGTGGAGGTTGCGGTGATGACGCCTCCCCTCTTTTTGAGCCAGGGTAGGGCGCCTTTAGCCGTCAGCATGGGGGAGAGGACGTTGGTGTCGTAGGAGGCTCGCCAGGAGTAGCGGCCCATGCGGTCGACGTCGCCCATGGTGCCGAAGGCGGCGTTGAGTACCAGGATATCGATTTGGTCGAGGCCTCCCCGAACTTCTTCGAAGAGGGCGTCCACCCCCGCGGGCTTGCGCAGGTCGGCTTGAATCAGCTGGACCCTTCGACCCGCCGCTTCCAGCTCGCTGCGGGCCTTTTCGGCGTTCTCGACGTCCTTCTTGTAGCCGAGAATGAGATCGCAGCCTCGTTGGGCGAGGCGGCGACTGATCTCCAGCCCGATGCCGCGGCTGCCGCCGGTCACCAGCGCTGTCTTTCCCATGAGGTCCATTGTTGCTCCGGGGGGAGGGGTTGGAGGACGAGCGCGCGGATTGTAGAGAAGGTCCTCAGGGTCGTCCAGGGCCCCGCCAACGGACGGTGCTTGCCCGGGGAGGGGGTGGACGGTAAGTTGCGGCCGCTTTGCGAGCGGGCGGGGCGGCAGCAGCCCCTTTTTCATGCCCGTCGGTGGCGGAGGATCAGCTCATGGCCCCAAGGGTCGTCATCACCGGAATGGGGACCGTTACTCCGCACGGCCAATCGGTGAACTCCGTCTTCTCGCAGCTCTGCGAGGGGGTGAGCGCGGTCGATCGGATCTCGCTCTTCGACCCAAGCGCGGTGCCCAGTCAGGTGGCAGCAGAGGTTCGTTACGCCGTCGGGGGCCCTGCTTGCTTGGGTCCCTACGATCTGCGACCGCGTGCAATGCGCTTCGCTCACGCTGCGGCCTCTCACGCTCTGGCCGATTCCGGCCTCGAGGTACCCGCCGCCGATGACTACGCAGCGATGGATCGACGGGCGGTGCAGTTGGCCGTCGGCGTGGGGTCGACGGCGATGGAGGCCTTCGGTCCAGTAACCCTTCGGGCTTGGGGCAATCCGGCCGACGGCGAGCCTCGCGATCTGCCGCAATTTCGACGCGAAGCAGCGGCCGATCCGGAGACCTCGGCTCGGCTCGACGAGTGGTTTGTGGACCAGGCGGCTCCGGCTCTGGGGGTCTTGCTCGGTGCGTCGCGGATCGCGACGACGGCTTCCGCCTGTGCTTCGGGCTCTCATACGCTGTTTGACGCCGTCCAAATGCTCCGGTTGGGTCAGGTCGATGTGGTGATGGCGGGTGGGGTGTGTACCCCGATCACCCGGGCCATGATGCCCGGTTTTGCCATGCTCTCGGCGCTGACCACCCGCAACGATGACCCGGCGGCTGCCTCTCGTCCCTTCGACCAAGACCGAGACGGCTTCATCATGGCGGAGGGCGCAACGGTCCTGGTGCTCGAGACGCTCGAGCATGCCCAGGCCCGGGGTGCGAGGATCCACGGGGAGATCAAGGGGGTGGGCATCGCGACGGATTCCTACCGCCTGACCGACCCTGAGCCCACGGGGCGGGGCATGGCCGCGGCGATGAGGCGGGCGCTCGAAGACGCCGCGGTCGACCCCGAAGACATCGGCTACGTGAACGCCCACGGCACCTCGACAAAGCTCAACGATGCGGCCGAGACTAAGGCAGTGAAGGAGGCCCTGGGCAGATCGGCTCTTGAGGTCCCGGTCTCCTCGTCGAAGAGCATGTTCGGCCACCTGATCCACGCTGCGGGGGTGACTGAGGCAATGGTCTGCATTAAAGCCCTCCAGACGGGGGTGTTGCCGCCGACCATCAACCAAGAAACCTCGGATCCAGACTGCGATCTCGACTACATCCCCAATACGGCCCGGGAGCTTCCGGTGCGCTGCGCCCTGAACAACTCCTTCGGCTTCGGCGGCCAGAACCTGTCGGTGGTCCTTGCGGCCTACGACGGGAGCGCACCATGAGCCTGACGGACTGCTTGATTACCGGCTTCGGTGCGGTCACCGGTGCGGGGGATGAGCTCGCCTTCCGTGGGGCTTGGCTCGAGGGCAAGCCCTCGGTTCGGACCTTCGAAGGCAATGAGGAGGGCCTGCCCCCAGGCTACGGTGCAGTCCTCGACTTCGACCGCAAGTCCATGCGCCGACTGCCCGGCGGGCGGACCCTCCGCCCGGGCACGATGACCAACTACACCTACGTCGCTTGTGGCGCCGTTGGACGGTGCCTGCTCGGTGCTGGAATCGAGGAACCGAGTGCCGGTGACGAGGAGATCTGGGACCGGCGCGGTGTCTACCTCGGCACCTACACCAACTTCCCCGAGCTAAAGAAGCACTTGAAGCTTGTCCACCACACCGCCGACCGGGGGCGCGCAGGGGAGGGCGACTACGTCATCGACGACAGCCTCATCATGGAGGGAATGAAGGGCTTTACCGGTTTCGACTTCCTCAAGCTCATGAACAACATGCCGACCGCGCACGCTGCCATCCAAGCGTGCGCCCGTGGTCCCGCCAACACTTTCCTCGGCCACGCCGCCGTCGGCCTCCAGGCCGTCGGGAAGGCCCGCGATACCCTCCGCCTTGGCCTAGCCGACCAGTTTGTCGCCGGCGGTGCCGGCGCGGGTACCCTCGAAGGCCTTTGCCTCGTCCACCGCGGCCACGGCACCCTGGCCGATCCGGGCCTCGAACCCGCCCTTGCGGCGCGCCCACTGGACCAGGACGCAACCGGTCTCGTTCCGGGCGATGCTGGCGCCGCCGTTTTCCTAGAGACCGTAGCCTCCGCCGAGAGACGCGGTGTGGCTCCCCTCGCCCGAATTGCGGGCTACGGCGATCGTTTTGTTGCACCTACCGGTCCCCGCGGGCCTTGGCCGAGCCACCAGCCTCTCGTCCTCCTCATTCAGAGTGTCCTTGCCGAGGCCGGTTGGGCCCCCAGCGAGGTCGACTACATTGCGGCCTTTGGCGCTGGCCTCCCCGCTCTAGACCGCATCGAGGCCGCGGCGCTGAGCGAGGCCTTCGGTTCCTCCCTTCCTTCCATTGCCCTGGCCGTCCACACCGGAATCACTGGCTTCACCGAGGCGGGCCACGGTGCCCTGGGGTTGGTTGGTGCTCTGCAGGCCATGGTGGATGGCCGCGTGCCGCCGCAGACCAATTTGGAGCGGCCTTGGCCCGAGCTGGACGAGACCCCGCGCGTCCTCACCCCCCGTTCCCAGACTGTCGATAAGGCCCTCGTCCTTGCCCTTGCCCCCGAGGGGACGATGGCGGCTCTTGCGGTGGAGCGGGCCTAGACAGCCCTCGGCCTGCGGCCGGTCCTATGGCCTTGCTCCCTGGATCACCTCACCTCGCTCCGGCCTCCTCGGCAGCGCCGACGGCGACGAACTGCGCTCCGTGGGTGGAGGCCGTCCCCAACTTCTCCGAAGGGCGTGATTCCGAGGTGATCAAAGCTCTGAGCCGCGCGCTCGATGGTCACGGCGCCCGGGTCCTACACGTCGACCCCAATGCTGATGCCCACCGGACTGTCATCACCCTGGCCGGCCCACTCGACTCCGTGGTTGCGGCCCTCTTCGACGGCATCTCCGTAGCTCTCGAACGCATCGACATGCGTCGCCACGAGGGAGCACACATCCGAATTGGGGCGGCCGATGTCGTCCCTCTGGTTGTCCTTGAACCCGGGCCCGGGGCGGTCGAGAAGTGCAAGGCAGCGACCCTGGGCTTGGCCCACCGCCTTTCGGCCGAGCACGATCTCCCCCTCTTCCTCTACGAGCACAGCGCCCTCCGTACGCCCTTCGCCAGCCTTCCCCGCTGTCGGCGCGGTGGCTACGAGGCGCTTGAAGAGCGCTTCCAGCAGGGCGCTTCGGGCGGTACCGACGGGCCGGACCTGGGCCCGTGCGAGTGGAACGAAGCCGTCGCCCGTACTGGGGCGACCGTGCTCGGAGTGCGGAACCTCCTTGTCGCAATGAACTTCACCCTGGATTCACGGGATGTGGAGCTAGCCCAGTCCATCGCCTGTGCCATCCGTACGGCGGGACCAGAGGACCGCCCACACCGCATCCCAGCCCTTCGCGCGGTGGGCTGGCTCATGCCGGGGTACGGGGGGCGGGCCCAGGTCTCGACCAACTTGCTCGACCCGCGACAGACTTCGGCTCATGCCGTCCTCGAGCTTCTCCGAAGCATTAGTCCAGTCGAGATCCTGGGAGCCGAGTTGATTGGCCTGTGTCCAGCGAGAGTCCTGCGCGATGCCGCCTTGTCGCATCGAGGGGAATCGACTCCGCTTTGGTCTGCCGACGAGGTCTTGGACTGGGGGGCGGCCCGCGAGGGTGAACTCCTCGAGGAGGGCTGGGGGCTCCTGGGACTGGGGCATCTGGGGGCGGCTCATCCCGCAGCCCTTCCTAGCGAGCGAATCTTGGAGCGAGCGTTGCAGGCTGCCGGCTGGTCTGGCTGAGCGAGGCTTGGCGAGTTGTAGGGCTGGAAGGGGAGCTCGTGGTGCGGTTGAGCCCGTAGCATGCCCTCCAGGCGCCGGCGTCGTCGTTCGAGGTCTTCCGGCTGCTCTTCGAGCTCCCAGCGTCGGTAGCGAAGCGATCCCATCAGGCTGCCTTCCCGAGGATGGCCGGGGTGTCGTTCTCCGTGTAGGGACGCAGGCCGAACCGCGCGGCTACAACGCTGGAATCAACTCGGTCCGCGATCGTCGAGAGCCGTCGTTGGCAGGCTGCAAGCTGCTCCTCTAGCGCGGCCCGTTGGCGGGCCAGAGCGACGAGATGGCCGTAGTCTCGCTGCACCGCGAAGTGGAGATCGGTGATCCGGCTCGCGAGATCCGGTCGCATGCTCAGGGCGGTGAGCAGGCGGGCTGCAGCACGGGTCGTACTCTGGACTGCGGACATGGGGCACCTCCTTGCGGCACGGTGTCGTCCGTGCTCAGTGAGACAAGGATGGCCCGAACCCGGGACACAAACTGTCCCGGCTAGGTTGCTTGCCCCGTTTTCGGTGGTAGTTTTGCCCTCGATGTCGTCGTCTTTGACCCCAATTCGCGCGGTGCTTCGTTGCAGCCAACTCCTCCGCGAGGGCTGGCACGGCAAGTCCGAACTGGCCCGAAGGCTTGGCGTGAGCGAGCGCACCGTGAAGCGCTACCTCGCCGCTATCGCCTCGGAAGTAGACGGCTACGAAGTCCGAGAGGTGGACGAGCGGGGCCTTCGCCACTACCGCATTCGCCCTCCGCGTCTCGTGGATCGCCGCCGCGGCTCCCCCTACGAGGTTATGGCCTTAGCGATTGCCCAGCGTTATTTCCGCGCCTTTGATCCAGGGGGGGTCGCCGATCTTCTCGATCAGACGCTCTTTGAGCTCACCGGTGAGGAGGAGGATGCCGAAGAGGATGCCGTTGATCGGACCCGCCGCTCCTTGGCCCGCCGCTTTGTCCTCGCTCACGCCCCGCAGCCCCTCCCCGGGGCGGTCCGTCGCGCCTTCGACCAGGTACTCCGTGGGCTGGTCGAGCGCCGCGTCCTCGACCTCCGCTACCACAGCCGCCGCGGGGCCACCAAAGACTACGTGCTGCGCCCCTACACCCTCTTGCTCGGTGCCCGGGAGCTCGCGGTTACCGGTGCCGTCGGCGAGCCCGCAGACAGCGGTCGTCCCGCCGTTGAAGAGCCGATCCGCACCTTCGCTCTTCATCGTATCGAAGGGATCGGCCTCCGCCGCACCCGCTTCGAGATCCCCCCACCGACGATGTGGGATCCCGAAGCCCGGTACGCCGACTCGTGGGGACTCTTTGTCGGTGAGCCCGAGCGGGTCGGCGTCTCGATCCATCCCCGCTTCGAAGATCTGGTTGCCGGCCGGTCGTGGCACCCCAGCCAGAGGGTCGGCGTGCCGGCGAACGACGGCTGGATCCCGCTGGAGTTCGAAGTCTTCTCCGGTGGAGAATTTCGCACCTGGGTTCTCGGCTGGGGGCCCTGGCTTCGCGTCGACTTTCCCGAAGATCTTCGCCTCTGGGTCGAGAGGCTCCGGAGCATCGCTCCCGGTGAGGGCGAGCCCGCTGAGGACGAGGTCTTTCGGATTCCCTGAGGTCGCGGGGTCTAGTCCGGGGACGCGCGCCGCCGGCGCCGGCAGAAGAGGCCCCCCAGTCCCAGTACCGCCAGGCTCCAGCCGAGGGAGTCTCCCTCCGCGGAGGTCCGGATGATGTTGGCGGAACAGCAGCCGGTCCCCCAGTCGTCGCGAGTTCCCCCGCCGCCCGGATCGAAGGAATCTTGGGTGTCGTCGTCCCCAAAGGAATCGTCGTCTCCGGCGTCGTCGTCACCGGTCTCGTCACAGTCGTCGTCTTCTGCGTCGGTCAGGCCGTCGCAGTCGTCGTCGACTCCGTTGTCGCAGTCCTCGTCGGCCTCGGGGTGAACGTAGGGGTCGTCGTCGTTGCAATCGACGTCCGAACCAAAGGTGTCGTTGTCTCCGTCCACGATCGTGTTTCCGGTTTGCTCGTAGAGATTCCGGTAGAAGACCCGGTGGTCGTCACTGAAGTCGACGCCGGCCTCTGAAGCGCAGAAGAGGAAGAAGCCATCGACGTCGCCAATCAGGATGACCTCGCCGTTTTGGTTTGGAAGTCGGGAGACCGCCGCCAGGGTGCCGGTGCCTCCGTCGCTGCGCGAAAAGGTGATGAGGGGGGTGCCCCCGCTGACGGTATTGACCGAGGCGAAGTGCCAGGTACTAAGACCCGCTGTCAGCTTGTCCGAGGCGATGCTCGTCGTTGTGTTGTTGCAGCCCGGATTCACGCTGTCGTAGTTCAGCGTTAGCCCGTGGTCTGGCACCCCGCTGAGCACGTCGCGCAGGATGGCGTTGGCGTCGTCGAACTCGTCGCCCT
Source organism: uncultured Rickettsiales bacterium (assembly GCA_964596025.1). GTDB lineage: Bacteria > Myxococcota_A > UBA796 > UBA9615 > UBA9615 > CAZQTQ01. The sequence goes on along the minus strand of CAZQTQ010000159.1, from coordinate 1,932 downwards.
CCTTCTCCGCGAGCAGAACCAGGCGGCCACCGTTCGCCAAGAAGCCTGGGATGTACATCGACGTCTGGGGGGTATCGAAGCCGAAGGACGGCAGCGCGATGATCACCATCCGCACATCGGAGTTGGTGATGTCGGCGGTCAGCTCGGGCGAGACGACGACACTCGCGCCTTGGGACTCCCACTCCGCCTTGGCGACGGCGAGCTGTGCTTCATCGGTGCAAAAGGCCGTGCCGTTGTGGCAATTCACCCAGATGGTGTCTCCGCGAACCGAAGTCGGGACGGCGAGAGAGAGAAGCAGGACCGCAAAGAGGAAGGCTCGGCGCATTGGGACTATCCTACCCTGGATGCCAAAGCACCCGCCTTCCCTGAATCGGGCCGTGGGGCTGATTGCGGCCGCTGCCATACTTGGAGCGCATTCCCCTGCCAGCGCCACGGAGGTCCTGCTCCTGTCGACTGGAAGCGCCGGCTCGGCCAACGACGCCGCCTTAGCCATCGCTGCGGCCCATTCGCAGCTCTCCGATTCGGACTTTTCCATCGTGGCCGGCAGCTCGACGCCTTCGCTCGCGACGCTCACGCCCTTTGACACCGTGCTGCTCTGGGCCGAGGTCGCTTGGGACAGCCCCTCTGATCTCGGCGACGTCCTCGCTCAGTACCTGACCGGTGGCGGCTCCCTGGTCTTGGCCGGTGAGGCTCTTCTCCCCGGGACGCTACCGACCGGCGAATTCCTCGTCTCCGGCCTCTCGCCCACGACCGGTGCCCCGGCTGCTGCATCGGTTGCTGGCGACATCGACCTCTCCGCTTCGGACACCTCCCACCCCCTCTTGGCCGGACTGAGCGACGTTCGCTTCCCCGACCGCGCTCAGGGCAATCCCGCGCTCAGTAGCGTCGGAGTCCTCGTGGCGGTCGACAGCCTCGGGAACGGGGTCGTGTTTTCGACCTGCACCCGCCAGGTCGTGGCCGTGAACATTCGGCCGTCCGACGCCGCACTCCCCGATCCCCCGACCAGCTCCGACGTCGCCCTCCTCCTGGGCAATGCCCTGGTCCAATCCACGCAGCGGGCCTCGGCCTCCCCCCAGATCACCGGCCCCGCCACCGTTGGCGAGGGCGGGTCGATCACCCTGGACGCGAGCAGCAGCGGTCCGGGGGATTTGGGTCCACTGCAGTTCGCATGGGATCTGGACGGGGATGGCCTCTACGACGATGCCAGCACGGTCACCGCCCTCTTCGATGCCTCCAGCCTCAACGGACCGCAGAGCCAGACCGCCGGCCTCGAGACGGAGGACAGCTGCGGGCGTACCGAAGAGGTGACCACCACCCTCTCGATCCTCAACCTCGCTCCCAGCGCTCCCGCCTTGGTTCTCGGGGGAGCACTCGAAGAGGGAAACAGCCTCAGCCTCAGCGCCAGCGCCACCGATCCTGGGGGTGACACCCTCAGCTACACCTGGGACTTTGGCGACGGCAGCCCCGCCGTCAACGCGGCCAGCACCACTCACAGCTATGCCGACGATGGGGCCTTTACCCTCAGCTGCACCGTGGACGACGGTGAGGGCGGAACGGCAACCAGCAGCCAAGTCCTCTCGATCGTGAACGTCGCCCCAACGGTCGACGTCCTCTCTGTCCCTTCCTCGGCCCAAGAGGGCGCTTCAGTTCCCCTCTCAGCGCAAGTCAGTGACCCCGGCCAGGACACGGTGACAGCGGTCTGGAACTTTGGGGATGGGAGCCCCAGCGGCCTTGGCTTGAGTCTCAGCCACAGCTGGGAGGACGAGGGCAGCTACACCGTTACTCTGACCGTCGACGACGCCGAGGGGGGGCAAAGCCAGAGCAGCGCAGTCATTACCATCAGCAACGTGGCTCCGACCATCGACGATCTCCAGGTTTCGGGAACTCAGGTCGAGGGGGAGCCGGTGACTTTCGTTCTCAGCGCCAGTGACC
>CAZQTQ010000158.1:0-9099 GCA_964596025.1 uncultured Rickettsiales bacterium | reverse complement strand
CGAGCTTGACCGTCGCCTCGTAGTGTTCGGGGCCCGGAGTCTCGAGGACATCACTCTGGCTGGGCGTCCAGGGGTGCGGGGCAAAGCCCTCGGCCCGGATCTCGCCCAGCTCCTGGCCCAGGCCCACCCCCTCGAACAGGAGGCCCTCGATCGGGATCGGCCTGCCTTCCTCGTCTCCAGCTGCAAACACCCGCGCGTCTTCCAACCGCTTGCCGTCCGAGCTCTGCACCCAGAGCCGCAGGTGGATGGCCGAGCGCAGCATGACGGTGACCGGCTTGGCCATGTCGGTGTCCAGGACCAGGGAATCGGGAGCAGAGGGCCAGATCCAATGCGGCACCCTCAGCTCCAGCTGAGTGCCACAGGGCAGCTCCGTCTGCACGCGGCCCGCAGAGTCAGTCTTCAGCTCGACCCTGGCCACACCCTTCCACTCGGTGGCGTCGACTTGCCGGGATGCGCTAACTGCAAAGCTCAGGTCGGAGAAGGGGGCAAGCTTGGGCGGACCTTCGTCGCCGCGGTTCACGGGGTCGTGGTCGTGGCCGTGGCTCCCCCCCGCGGGTTTCGCCTCGGTAGCGACGTAGAACTCCACCCCGCAGAGTGGCCCGAGATCTGCGGGCGGCGTTTCGGCGGCCCCCGCCACCTCAGCCGCTTCGGACGCCGGTGAGGACGTGACTCCAGACGAAGGTGAACTCGGGGTCGAGGGCGAACAGCCCCCCAAACCCAGCGAAAGCGAAGCCCCCGCCAAGACCAGCCACCGTCGTGTCGTCCGCCGCATGCCATCCATCCAAGTCCTCAGTCTACCCCTACTGCGATCGCACGACTCGCCCACCTTGACCCTCCCGCGCCCCACAGCTACGTTGCGCGCGCTTCCGTGGGAGAAACCAGCATGGGCGACCTCTTTCAGCGCTGCCGCGAATACACCGTCGTGGACGACGCAAAGACGGCAGGGCTCTACCCCTACTTCCTGACAATCTCGGACAGCGAGGGGACCGAAGTCGTCATCGAGGGCAAGAACGTCCTCATGCTCGGCTCCAACAATTACTTGGGCCTGACCACCCACCCCAAGGTGCGCGAGGCTGCGCAGGCGGCGGTCAAGCGCTACGGCACCTCTTGCTCCGGCTCCCGCTTCCTCAATGGCACACTCGCCCTGCACGAAGAGCTGGAGGGGCGGCTCGCGGCCTTCCTCGGGAAGGAAGCCGCCGCAGCCATCTCGACTGGCTACCAGACCAACCTCGCCACCTTGGGTGCACTCTTCCAGCGCGACGACGTAGCCGTCTTGGACATCCGCAACCACGCGTCGATCTACGAAGGCGTGATGATCAGCCGCTGCCGAATCAAGCGCTACCAGCACCTCGATGTCGAGGACTGCGACAAGGTGCTGGGTGGGCTCAACCCCCAGAAGAACGCCGCCATCATCACCGACGGGGTGTTCTCGATGGAGGGGGACCTAGCGCCCCTGCCCCAGCTGGTCGAGCTCAAGGAGAAGTTTGGCTGCCGCCTCTTTGTCGACGACGCCCACGGGCTGGGCACCATGGGAGAAGGCGGCCGCGGCACTGCCGAACACTTCGGCGTACTCGATGGCTGCGACGTCATCACTGGCACCTTTTCGAAGTCCTTCGCCTCCCTCGGCGGCGTCGTCGCCGGGCCCAAAGAGGTCATCAACTACGTCAAACACAACGGGCGTTCACTCATCTATTCGGCCAGCATTTCGCCAGCTTCGGCAGCCGCGGCGCTCGCGGCGCTCGACCAAATGGAGACGGACCCCGAGCCGCGGATGCGCCTGCACGCCAACGTCCACCGCATGCGCACCGGGCTGGTTCAGCTCGGCTTTAAGGTCGGAACCGCCCCCACGCCGGTCCTGCCCATCTACATCGGTGAGGAGATGCGGATGCTGCCGTTTTGGCGGATGCTACTCAACGAAGGCGTCTACACCAACGCCGTCCTTCCGCCAGCGGTCGCCGCCGACGACACGCTGATCCGCACCTCATTCATGGCAACCCACACCCATGACCAGATCGACCGAGCGCTGGACGTCTTCGAGCGGGTGGGCAAGCTCGCCAACCTCATCTGAGTCCGGTGGGGAGGACCTATGACCGTCGAACTAGTCTCTATCTCGCTATCCGACCGCAAGGCGGTCGAGCGCTTCATTCGCGTCCCCTGGTACATCTACCGTGAACACCACCCCAGCGGGCACTGGGTTCCCCCCTTGCTCATGGACCGACGAGACTACCTAAACCCCAAGAAGAATCCCTTCTTCGAGCACGCCGACTGCGCGTTTTGGATCGCCCGCCAAGAGGGCCGCGACATCGGTCGAATCGCCGCTGTGAACGACGCCGACTGGGAGAAATTCCACGGCGAGGCCGTGGGCTACTTCGGCATGTTCGAGAGCACCAACGATCCCGAGGTGGCCCAGGCCCTGCTCGACGCGGCCACGGCTTGGTTGAAGGAGCGCGCCCGCACGTCGGTCCTGGGCCCCTTCGATCTCAGCACCAACTACATGGCGGGGGCGCTGATCGACGGATTTGACTCCGATCCCGGCATGCAGATGCCCTACAACCCGCCCTACTACCCCGCCCTGCTCGAGGGCTGCGGTCTCACCAAGACCAAAGACCTCTTCCAGTGGTACTTGAGTACATCCACACCGATTCCCGAGAAGGTGGCGCGAATCTCGGACAAGGTGAAGGCCCGAAGCCAAGTCACAGTGCGGGAGATGGATCTCAGCCGATGGGACGACGAAGTCACCCAAGTGCTCGACATCTACAACGACGCTTGGGAGAAGAACTGGGGCTTTGTTCCCGTGTCGGAGAAGGAGTTCCGCCACATCGCAGCCGATCTCAAGATGGTGGTCCGACCCGAGTTGGCCCTAATGGCGGAGGTCAACGGTGAGCCGGTCGCCTTTTCCATCACCATCATGAACCTGAACCCCATCTTCAAGAAGATCGACGGGAAGCTCTTCCCCACCGGGCTGATTCGCCTGCTGTGGGACTTCAAAGTGCGGCCAAAGGTCGAAGACTGTCGACTGATTGTGCTGGGCATCAAGGCGGGCTACCGCAAGCGGGGAATCGACTCCATTCTCTTCGTGGAGACGCACCGAGCCGCCGCCCGCTTGGGCTGGAAGGGCGGCGAGATTGGCTGGACTCTCGAAGACAACGACATGGTCAACCGGGCGATCGAATCCATGCAAGCAACCAAGATCAAGACCTACCGGGTCTACGGACAGGAACTCTAAGTGGGCACGACGGCGCTGGTGACGGGAGCCAACGGCTTCATTGGAAGCCACCTCATCGAGTTCCTGAAGAGTCGCGGCGACAGGCCCGTCGCCATGGTGCGAAGGACGTCGAACTTAGACAACCTGGCCGGCGTCGAGGTCGAGTACCGCTATGCCTCCTTGTCGTCTCCAGCCGACCTCGAGGCGGCGATGGAGGGCATCGACATCGTCTACCACGTCGCTGGGGTGACGGCCGGCTTCGACCGGGTCGCCTTGGATCGCGTAAACACCGATGGCACCGAGTCCGTGTTGACGGCCGCCGCCTGCGCCGAGAACGGCCCCAAGCGGGTCGTCATCGTCTCGTCGCTGGAGGCCTCGGGCCCCTCGCATCAGGACGTGGCCCGCACCGAGGCCCACAAGCCCGAGCCCTTCACGCGCTACGGGCTCTCGAAGATCGGCGGGGAGAAGAAGGGGTGGGAAGCGGCCCAGCGCGGCCAAGACGTCGTCATCGTTCGTCCTCCCTTGGTCTACGGCCCGCGGGACCTCGACGTCCTGCAGATGATTCAGAGCGCCAACTGGCGGGTTGTGGCGCGACCGGGCTTCAAGGACACCTGGCTCTCGGCGATCCACCCCCACGACCTGGTCCGCGGCATTGTCCTGGCCGGCGAGAAGGGCCAAGTCCTGCCAGAGGGCCAGAAAGACCATGTCCTGGCCGGGAACGCGGGGCACCCCTCAGACCACCAGATCGAGGACCCCCAGGACCCTTGCTGCCGCGGCATCTACTACTTCGATGACGGCGGCCAGCACACAATCGTCAGCTTCGGGCTGACCGCTGCGCAAGCCCTAGGCAAGAAGGCCTTTGTTCTGTCGATGCCCTACCCCTTGGTGTGGCTCGCGGGTTTCTTCAGCGAGTTGGTGGGCCGCATTCGGGGGATTCCGCCAGCCCTGAACATGGACAAGGTCGCGGCCAGCGTGGCCAGCGGCTGGTGGGGTGACTGCACCAAGGCCCGCCGCGAGCTGGGCTACGTTCCCGAAATGCCGCTCGACAAGGGTCTGGAGCAGACGGTCGGTTGGCTTAAGGAACACGGAATCCTGTGACCCATGGCCAGCTGAAGCTCCTGGCAGGGGGCCTGCTGGCAGTCGCCGTAGTTCTCTTCGGACTGCCGAAGGTCATCGACCTGGTGGGGGAGAACATCGAGCGGACGCTCGAGGCCCGGCTGGGAGCTGAATTCGGGGGGCAGTGCCGCCTGGATGCGGCCCGTATTCTCTCGTCCCACGAGATCGAGATCGACGGCCTGGCCTGCGTACTCGAGAACGAGACCATCCTGGGCTTCGGCATGAACCGCCTCACGGCGCAGCTCACCGGGATCTTCTGGGGCGGCTCCATGCCCACAGCCGAGGCCATCACCGTCCACGGGCTCGAGTTGCGGCTCGGTGATCTACCCGGCGGCAAGTCGGGAGCAGCCGGAGAAAGCACCACGGGCCAAAACCAGCGGATGAGCAAGCGTCTGGAAGAGGCAACCATGCGTTTTCTTGCCTTCTCGGACGGTCTGGACGCAGGCCAGGGGGGTGCCCAAGTCCCGGCGGTCTTGTCCCGCCTGGCCGACGGCGGCCGCCTCAAGGTCCACCATGCTCGGGCCAACCGCGCCGACGGATCCGTCTTCGTCTCAGACGTCCATGCCCAGATCGACCGATACGGCAAGGGCTTGGCGTTGGCAATTGTCGCCCGCCTCGGAAGAGGAGGAATGATCACCCTGGACGGCAACCTCGGTCTCGCCGGGCTGAGGGACGCGCGCATCTGGTTGGAGAGTATTCCCGTAGCCAAGGAACTGAGCCAGCTGCTGGGCGACGGCGGCACGGTCCACGGCGGCGTCGTCGTCGGCTCGCTCAGCTACACCAGCGAAAAGCCTCGAGGTACTTGGGCCGTGGACACCGCCCTCGACCACCTCGTCGTGGGCAGCTCGCTGGTGGGCGGCGACATCATCCGCCTACCCCGAGTCCGTCTGCAAGGGACGCTCCGCCCCAACCGCGCTGACGGCCTCCTCCTTCTGGACGGCGGCGAATGGACAGTCGACGAGGTCGGCGGCGGCTTTACCGTCACACTTGGACCCATCCTCCACACCAGGGAGCGGCCGCAGGTCAAGGCCCGCTTCGAAGCCGAACGCATGCCCCTGGGCGAGCTGTTGTCCAGCCTGCCGGACGAGCTGATGCCGGACAGCTGGGCGGCCGAGATCCGAGGCACCGTCGATCTGTCCGTGCGCTTTGGCGGACCTCTCCACATCCGCAAGATGTGGAGCTTGGATTGGGAGGGCGACTGGTCGCGCATGGCGCTGGCTTCGGGCTCCCTCGCCTCCCAAGTCAGTCGCTTCACTCGACCCTTCGAGCACCTCCTACCCGCGCGGACCGAAGGCGGGGAGCCGCTGCGTCGCATCATGGGCAAGGCCGGCCCCACCTACATGCCCTACCGGGAGATCAGCACTCACCTGATCAATGCGGTGGTCTCGACGGAAGACGCTGGCTTCTTTGCCCATTCCGGCTTCGAGCTGAGCGAGCTCAAGGAGGCCGTACTCGAAAACCTGCGCGAGGGAGATGGGCGGGGCGCCTCCACGATCACCCAGCAGCTAGCCAAGAACCTCTTCTTGTCGGGAGAGCGCAGCTTCGCCCGCAAGCTCAAAGAGGCCGTCATCGCCTGGCGCCTCGAGAGCGACCTGCCCAAAGAAAAGATCCTCGAGCTCTACTTGAACATCGCCGAGTGGGGGCCGGGCCTCTACGGGATCCAAGATGCGTCCCAACACTACTTTGGACGCTCGCCCAAGCTGTTGCGACCGGAGGAGGCGGCCTTCCTCGCCTCGCTCTTGCCCTCCCCCCGTCGCTACCACGACTACTATCACAAGAACGGCCTCAGCCCCGCCCGTCAGCGCATGGTCCAGGACATCCTCGCCACCATGCTGCGCATGGGCCGGCTTTCCCCCCGGGCCTACACCCTGGCCAAGAACGAGCCGGTGGAGATGATTGCCTGTCGCTTGTAGGCTTGTCAGGCCGCCACCCCGCGGTCTGATCAGCCCCAGGAGCTGCCCTTGGCCTTCGACCTCGTCGGAAACGACCTCGATCACTACACCCTGGTGGAGCCTCTAGGTGCCGGCTCCATGTCCGAGGTGTATCGGGCCCGGGACAACCGCCTCGACAAGGAAGTAGCCGTCAAGGTCATTCGAGAACATGCGCTCATCGATCCCGCGCGGGTGCGGCGCTTTGAGCGAGAGGCGCGGGCGGCAGCTCGACTCCAGCACCCCAACGTCGCCACCGTCTACTTCTACGGCACTCATGGGGAACGTCCCTTTTTTGCCATGGAGTGGATCCGCGGACGCACGCTGGCCGCAATCATCGAGGGTCGGGTGGCCTTCCGGTGGTCGCAGTACCTGGCCCTCTTCGCTCAAGCCGCGGCCGGCCTCCAAGCCGCCGCCGACCAGGGTGTACTCCACCGGGACGTCAAGCCCGCCAACCTGCTCGTCGACGACGGCGGCCGGCTCAAGGTCGTGGACTTTGGCCTTGCCAAGTTGGGCGATGACCGTCCACTGAGCCGCTCCCAGGTCCTGGCAGGGACGCCTTACTACGTCCCGCCCGAGGTCGTGGCCCGAACAGCCCGCGATAGCCGGGGCGACGTCTACTCGCTAGGCGCCAGCTTCTTCCACCTCGCCGCCGGCCGGCGTCCATTTGACGCCGACACGCCTTACGACGTGATGATGAAGCACCTCGGCGAACCGGCTCCCTTCCTCGCAGACCTCGGCCAGCACTTCCCCCGCGGCCTGGCCTCGCTCTTGGCCCAGATGATGGCCAAGCGTCCCGATGACCGTCCGCCAAGCTTCGGTGAGGTCCTCCTCCGACTGGAGCGCCTGCGGGGAGAGTTTCGTGAGTGGAACGACACCCTGAGTTGGTGCGCCAAGGAGGAGCTGAACACGCCTTCGGACGACGAACTCTGCCGCTCCTGTGGTGCGGCACGGGACCAGTGGGAGCGGCCCGAGTGGTTCGACGTCGACGTCGTCGCCTGGAGCCGCAACGATGGCGAGACCAATGTCGCGGCCTACCTCGCCCGGGCTCTGGGCCAAGAGGAGGATTTGGTCCGCGAAGTCCTCCGGCCCCTGCCCTTCCGCGCCGCCTTCCAGCAGCCTCGCGACCGAGCAAGAACCTTGCAGAAGCGGCTCTACGACTTGGGAGCCGACGTATCGCTCGTGGCCGCCGAGGCCCAGCCCGAGCCTCCGCCCGAGGATGCCCGCATCCTCTGCTTCGATCCGCCATGGCCCGCTGCACCGCTTCCCGGCGCCACGCCACCCGCCGCCCCCGACGAAGAGAGCGTGGCACCGCCCAACCCGGGGACAACCTGGGAGCGCCTAGCCCTCTTCTTGGCTCTTCTGTCCGTCCTAGGCTTGGTGCTGGAGCGAAGCAGCTTGGAGCGGGAGATCATCCGCTTGCAGCACCTGATCATGCGGATCCAGCCCGCCACCATGGGCTCGCCCTTCGAGCTCGGACCCATGGGTCGGCCTTTGCTCGGGGACTCCGCCACACCCCTGGAGCAAGGGCCGAAGAACCCCGCCCAATTCGGCAACTCGGGAGACCCCATCGCAGACGCACTGGCGAACAGCGACGTTCCGGGTGTCGCCGAGAACGACGAGGGTGCTGGGGCCACTGGTGAAGTAAACGTGGACGACCCGGCGGAAGGCGACGACCCGGCCGCCTCGAGCCAAGGCAAACCCTCTGACGCCAGCGAAGGCAACCTGCCACCGGCGCCCCGCTTCAGCCTGAGCCTCGCGGGGGACCTCTCGCCCGCCCAGCGCCGGGCCGGCATTGAGGCCCTGAACCGGGCCGGCGACCAAGTGGCTGAGGCCATCGGCTGGCCTCGTGGCAGCAAGATCGCTGCCGCGCTCGTGACCAAGTCCCCGGGCGGGGGAGCAGGAGCATGGGAAGGCGGGCGGGCCTGGCGAAGTCTCCCCATCCACCCCCGGCTCGAGCTCGTGCTCGGCCCCAGTCCTGGGCCCTCTGCCATGGAGCTCGATGCAATGGCGGTCCATCAGCTCTGCCGCGGAGTCCTAAGACAACGCCTCGCCGGGAACGTCCCCTCCTGGCTCGAGCTGGGCCTGGCCGTCCAGCTCGAACGGGGCAAGAACGATCGCGAGGCCCTCGCTTCCGCCGTCGCTGCCGGGCCCTTGCCCACCGAAGTCGCAGTGAAAGAGGGGGCGAACGAGGGCGCAACAGAGGAGGTCACGTCCTCATTTGTCGCCTTCCTCGTCAGACAGCGAGGTTGGAAAGGCCTGCGGGGCTTCCTGGGGGCGCTGGGACGCGGGACTCCGCCCGAAGCGGCAGCCACAGACGCGTGGGGACAACCCCTGTCGGCCTTGGAAGCAGAGTGGGTAGCCAACCTCGGCGGCGGCCTCTAGTCCCTAGACTGCGCGGCGCCGGGGCGCCGGGGCGGCAGAGCAGCGAGGCGAGTGGGAACAGGACGAGAAGAGCCCTCAATCCATGCCGAGAAGAGAACGTCCCAGGTCAAAATCGGGGACGATGCCAGTCCAGTACTCGAAGGTGAGCGCGGCCTGCCACAGGAACATGGAGCGCCCGTCGACGACAAAGAGGCCTTGGTCACTGGCCCGCCGGAGGAGGACAGGGTCCTCCTTGTGGTAGTTGATGTCCATGACGACAGCGTGGGGAGCTAGGCAGCTGAGGTCTAGACCCATGAGCTTGTCGTCAGCGGCCGGAGCAGCACAGTTGATGAGGAGGTCGAGGGACAGCTCCAGGCGATCGAGCGCGTCAGGCAGCAAGGCCAATGAACCGGTTCCGCCGACCTCTCGACAGAGACGTGCTGCCTTGTCTGCGCTGCGGTTGATGAGGGTTAGGGAGGACACACC
>CAZQTQ010000157.1:0-9166 GCA_964596025.1 uncultured Rickettsiales bacterium | reverse complement strand
CCCAACGTGGTGGTCGGAATCCTGCGCCTCGCCATCGAACTCCCGGGCTGCCGCTCTCTGAAGGAGAAACGGCGCCCCCGGCAGCGCATTCGAGATCGCGTTCGGAACCGCTTTTCCGTCGCCATCGCCGAGGTGGACTTCCAAGACCGAAGCGACCGGCTCGTCTTCGGCATCGCAGCCATCGGCCCCCATGCCAAGCCCGTCGAATCCGTCCTGCGGCAGGTGGCGTCCTTCGTCGAGGACTTGGGAGAAGGGCGCCTCAGCGAGGAAGAGTTGAGCTTTCACCGACCCTGAGACAGGCTGGCCTAGCCGACAGAGTTGCGCTCCAGGAGCACGGTAAAGGGGCCGTCGTTGACAAAGTCGACCTCCATCATTGCCCCAAAGATCCCGGCAGCCGTCGGGACCCCCTCCTCCTCCAAGACCTGCCGGAAGATCTGGATGAGCCGCTCCGCCTCATCGGGTGGTCCAGCCTGCACAAAGGAAGGACGGGTGCCCTTGCGGGTGTCGGCATAGAGGGTGAACTGCGAGACGACCAAGATCTCGCCCCCGACGTCCCGCACCGAGAGGTTGGTGCGGCCGTCTTCGTCCGGGAAGAGCCGCATGCCCGCAGTCCGTCTGGCCAGGGTCCGTGCGAGTTCTTCGGTGTCGCCAACTCGGGTGCCCACAAGCGCGACCAGGCCCGGGCCGGGGCCAATGGCACCGACCACCCTGCCTTCGACCCTCACTTCCCCCCGGGACGACCGCTGAAGCAATACACGCATGGCTCGAGAGACTAGCAGCGTCAGAACGCAGTGCTACCCTCCCGACTCATGACGCTCCGCTCCCCAACCCCGCCACCGGAGGCAGAGCCCGGGATCCCCAGCCACGAACCCAGCGCCGCCAGGGCCCTCTCCCCCTTCTGGATTTGGGGTTCGATGCTGGCGGCGCTCGCCGTACTCTTGGGCGCATTTGGAGCCCATGGGCTCGAGAAGGCCCCCAGCGTCGTCCAGGAACCCAGCCTGCTGGACACTTGGGAGACGGCAGCGCGATACCACCTCATCCACGCACTGGGCCTCGTCGCCGTAGCGCTCCATCCCCGCCAGCCCCGACTTCCCGGCTTCCTCTTCCTCGCTGGCATTCTTCTCTTCTCCGGCTCCCTCTACACGCTCGTCTTGAGCGGCATGCGCTGGCTGGGCGCTCTCACCCCCCTAGGCGGGTTGGCACTCACCGCCGGCTGGGCCGCGCTGGCCTGGGCATCCCGACCCCGGGGACAACGATGAGCCCTCCCCTCCCCTGGGCCACCCTGAGATGAGCCCTCCCCTCCCCTGGGCCACCCTGAAGTTCGGGGGCACCTCGGTTGCAACCGCCGACCACTGGGAGCGCATCTCAGCCCGCATTCGTGAGCTGCGCGGGAGTCACCGGGTCTGGATTGTTGCTTCGGCCCTCTCCCAGGTCTCGAATCGGCTCGAAGCGGCGATCGATGAAGCGCTTCGGTCCCGTCCGGATCAAGCCAACCAAGCGCTGTCCGCGCTGCGTACTCAGCACGAGGACCTGGCAGCGGAGCTGGGGCTCAGCCCCGAGGCAATGCAGCCAGTCCGGGATCTCCTCGATGAGCTGGAACGCCTCATGAACGGCATCCGCCTCACGCGGGAGGCCTCGCCACGCCTGCGGGCCCGGGTACTCTCCTTTGGCGAGTTGGCGTCGACGAGCATGGGCCAAGCAGCACTGGCCAAGATGGGGATCCCCGCCCACCGAGTCGATGCCCGAAAACTCCTTCGCTCGGACGGACGGGCAACGGCGGAAGACCGCTTCCTGAACGCCACCGTCCACCCCACGACCGCGGTCGGACTCGCCGACGATGCGGCGGAAGGAGCCGGCGTCGTCATCACCCAGGGCTTCATCGCCGGCGACACTCAGGGAGAGACGGTCCTCTTGGGGCGCGGTGGAAGCGACATTTCCGCCGCCCTCTTTGCCGCCCTCACCGGCTCCGAGTTCCTCGAGATTTGGACCGATGTGCATGGCCTCTTTACTGCCGACCCCCGGCAGGTGCCCTCGGCCCGCCTCATTCGTAGAGCCACCTATCGCGAAGCACAAGAACTTGCCGCCATGGGGGCTAAGGTCCTCCACCCCCGTTCATTGGCACCGGCAGCCTGGGCCAAGGTCCCCATTCGCATCAAGAATCTCAGCGATCCCGATGCGGAAGGCACACAGATTGGACCGGGGACTAGCGCCCATCCTGCCGTCCTCGCCGTTGTGCGGCGGCAAGATGTAAGCCTCCTCACCCTCAGCACCCTAGAGATGTGGGGTGCTCCGGGCTTCCTCGCCCGGACCTTCGCTCCCTTTGCTGAGTTGGGGATCTCCGTCGATCTCGTCGCCACCTCCCAGAGCGCGGTCAGCGTGACCCTGGACCACGTCCCTGGCGGCGTCCGGGGGGCTGCCTTTTCCGAACTCCTGAGACGTCTCCAAGCCATGGGCCAAGTCGACGTACGCCATCGCTGCGGCGTCGTATCCATCGTCGGCCGCAAGATCCGAGCCGCCCTCCACCGCCTGGGCCCGGCGCTCGCGGTCTTTCGGGAGCAAGAGGTCTACCTGGTGAGCGAGTCGTCCGAGGACCTGAACTTGAGCTTCGTGGTCGACGAGGAACGAGCGGATCGGCTCGTCTCTGATCTCCACGCCCAGCTCGTGCCCCTGCAGGGGGACGAGGAACTCTTGGGCGATAGCTGGGAGCTGCTCCGGCTCGGTTCCTCGACCGCAGATACTGCCGCACCGACGGCCAGCGATGACGCCGCTCCCCCCTGGTGGCAGACCAAGAGGGAGAAGCTGCTTGGCCTCTGCCCCCGCGGACAGGCTCGCTACGTGTACCACCTGGCCACGGTGCGCGATCGTGCCGAGTCGCTGCAACGCGAGGTCCCGGTGATCGACCGGTTTTACTACGCGATGAAGGCCAACGATCACGAGGAGATCCTCCAGACAGTCGTGAGCGCCGGCCTGGGTCTGGAGTGCGTGTCTGCGGCCGAAGTCCTCCGCGGCCGCGCTCTGGTTGGCGACGAGGTACCCATTCTCTTCACCCCCAACTTCTGCCCCGATTCGGAATATGAGACCGCCTTCAGCTGTGGGGCAGAGGTCACCCTCGACAGCGAAGAAGATCTCGCCCAGCTGGGCAGCCTCCTGAACGGCCGCGCTATCGCCGTACGGGTCGACCCCGGGAGCGGCAGAGGCCACCACGACAAGGTCCGGACGGCAGGGGCTCACGCCAAGTTCGGCCTGATCCTAGACCGCGTCGAAGCCTTCGTTGCCGCGGCCGGCTCTCTCGGAGCTCGCGTGGTGGGCCTACATGCCCACGTCGGCAGCGGGATTCTCAATCCCGAGGCATGGGAGTCCACCGCCGCCCTCTTCGGAAGCCTCCGTCCAAGCCTGCCTGAGCTGCGGTGGGTCGACCTCGGCGGGGGCTTGGGCGTACCCGAACGTCCGGGTCAGCAGCCCCTGGATCTGTCGGCCCTGAACCGGAGCCTCGAAGGCCTACGTCCGAGCCTCGACGGGCTAGAGCTGCGCATGGAGCCGGGCCGATTCCTGGTCAGCGAGGCAGGCGTCCTCCTCGCTTCGGTGACCCAGGTCCGAAGCAAAGGGAGCGTGCGCTTTGTAGGCCTCGCCACCGGCATGAACAGCCTACTTCGACCTGCCCTGTACGGCGCTTGGCACGGGATTCACAACCTCAGCCGTCCCGAACCGCCCAGCGGCTACGCCCACGTCGTGGGACCCATCTGCGAGACGGGCGACATCCTGGGCCGGGACCGCCTGCTTCCAGAGACCCAGATCGGGGACGTCCTCGTCATCACCCACGCCGGCGCCTACGGCCGGGTCATGGGCTCTCACTACAACCGTCGGGAACCAGCCGAAGAAGTCGTGCTCACCAGCTGAAGGGCGTGGCCGTGAGTTCGACGCTCACGCCGCACTCACCCCGATCAAGTCCCGGCGAACTGAACACCCTCGAAGACCAATGTCGGGATCTGGAAGGTCGACCACGGCAAGGGGTCGTTTCCGACAGCGACCAGCTTCTTCAGCAGATCCCTGAAGTTTCCACTCACGTTCATCTCGGAGACCGGGCGTCCCAAGACGCCTCCTTCAATCTCAAAGCCCCGCACCCCAAAGGAGTAGTCTCCTGTCGTCGGGTTGGCGTTTCCTCCCAACCACGAGGTGACGTAGATTCCGCTGCCTGCCTGGGCCAGCAACCCCTCGGAATCGGAGTCGCCCAACTCGAGGTAGAGGTTGGAAGCCGAACCCGTGGTGGGCTCCCAGCCCAGCTTCCGGCCGTAGTAGGTGTCCACGAAGTAGTTGACGACGGTGCCACGTTCCAAGACGCACATCGGTTTGGTGGAAATGCCTTCGCCGTCGTAATGGCGGGAGCCGCCCATCCCGGGAAGGAGCGGCTGATCCCAAATCGTCAGAATCTCCGGCGCAATGGCAGAGCCCAGTTCATCGGCAAGGAAGGAGCGCTTTTGCTGCACTGCACCCGCAGACAGGGCTCCCAGCACCTGGCCGAGAAGACGTCCCCCCGCCTCCCGATCGACGACCATCGTCGTGCAGACGCTGGGCACTTTGCACTGGCCAAGGCGGTCCACCCCACGCCGCAAGGCCTCGGCCCCCACCTCCTTGGGCCCCGGGAGCTTGTCCATACGAACATCGCCGACCCACCACCAGGCCTCCGGACGCTTGAGTTCGTCCTCCCGAAGGGACACCTCGACTCCCCAGGCCACGTTCGTGCCCTCTTGGCAGCCGCTAAAGCCGTTGGAGCTGTGCCGCGCGGAGATGCCGTAGCCATCCCCCACCCCCGAAGTGGCAGTGATGACGGCCTCGTGCGCACAAGCCGCTTCTTCGAGCTCCTTGCACCAATCGAGTCGATCACTCCGGCTCAGTTCTTGAATCTGAGGATCAACCTGGTTCAAGTCCAAATCCGAGCGTCCCTCGTAGAGGGCCGGGTCGGGGATCTTCCGGAAGGGGTCGGGCTCCAGAGCACGGGTCATCTCCACCGCCTCACGGACAAAGTCAGCCAGCCGGCCCGAATCGAAGTCGTTGGTACCGTGGCTGGAGAAGCGCCCGTCGGCGTATACGGCAACCCGAAGGCTCTTGCTCGTACTCTCCTGGACCTTCTCGATGCAGCGATCACGCCACTGGAACTCAATCGACCGATCCCAGCTCACCCCCGCGATGGCGTCGTCCGCCCCCGCTGCGAGCGCCAGATCGACGGCATCGGCCGCCTGCTTGAGAAGCTCGTCACGCATCGACGCCTCCCACCGTCAATCGAGAAACCAGAACAGTTGGCATCCCCTGGGACACAGGAACGCGCTGTCCTTCCTTGCCGCAGGTCCAACCTCCCGTATCCATCTTCATGTCGTTTGCCACCATCGTGATGTCGCGAAGGGCCTCGGGACCGTTCCCGATGATGTTCGTGTCCTTGATCGGCGCGGTCACCTTGCCGTCCTCAATCAGCCAACCGTTCTTGATGTAGAAGGTGAAGTCGCCGGCCCCGATCTGGACTTGGCCGTTGGTGAAGGTCTGGGCCACGATGCCGCTCTTCACCGAGCTGATGACCTCGTCGGGACTTCGCGACCCGTTCTCCATGTAGGTGCAGCGCATCCGGGGCATGGGGACATGCCGGAACGACTCCCGGCGGCCAGAGCCGGTCGATTTGACCCCGTAGTGCTTCGCGCTGATGCGGTCGTGAAGGTACGAAGTGAGCCTTCCGTTCTCTACCAAGACGGTGCGCTCGGTCTCCTCCCCCTCGTCGTCGACGTTCAAAGCACCCCGCTCAAAGGGGTGCAGGGCGCTATCGACCACCGTCACCTCCGACTCCGCCACCTTCTCGCCAAGAAGCGTGGAGTAAATCGACGTCCCCTTGCGATTGAAGTCGGCCTCCAGCCCATGGCCCACCGCCTCGTGCAGGAGAATCCCCGAGGCGCCCGCAGCCAAGACGACAGGCATCTCTCCTGCCGGCGGCTTGCGCGCCTCGAAGAGGATCATCGTGCGATCCACGGCCTCCTGGCACACTTGATCGATGCGCTCGTCGGTAAACCAGCCGATATCGCGGCGACCCGCGATATTGGCCGAGTTGGACTGCACCTCTTCGTCCTTGACCGCGGTCACGACACAGATAAGCCGGGCCATCGGTCGGCGATCGACGAGAACCTGGCCGTCGCTGGTGGCGACAAGGACCCGCTCGTCGGTGTCGGACCACATCACCCGAACCTTCTCGATTGCAGGTTCCAGTGCGCGAATGCGCGCCTCCGCCTCCCGTAGAAGGGGCAACTTCTCGGCCACGCCGACATCTTCCCAGTCCTGTCCCAAGTCGTAGTACCGGTGGGTGCTACGCAGACCCAAGCCCTCGGAAACCGTCCCGCCGCCTCCCGCCGCAATCGAGGCTGCCGTCCGAGCGGCCTCCAGCATCGGCTGAAGGGCCAAGTCCTCGCTGAAGGCGTAGCCGGTCTGATCTCCAACTACCGCCCGAATTCCGACCCCTTGGTCCACCCCACTGGAGGCGCGGCTGATGATGCCGTCCTCAAGAGCAAGCGAGTGGAATAACGAGTGCTGAAAGTACAGGTCAGCGAAGTCGGCGCCCCGCCGCATCGCCTCGCTCAAAACCCGAAGCATGCGGGCAGCGTCTACGCCAAACCACTCGGTGAATGGGTGGGAGTTGAGACTCTCGGGGGACATAACACCTCGCCGGCGCGTCGTGAGGCCGGGCGGGTCGTGAAGCCGGGCGCATCGTGAAGGAAGACGGTGACTGTAGCAGCGAAGTCCTAGTCGGTCAGGGCTCCGCCAGCAATCCAGCCCCGAACCAACTCCATCTCAGCCGACGGGAGGGCAAAGCTGGTCGGCATCGCGTCGGTGTCTCCAACCGGCCCCCCCAAGACGGCGTAGAGCAGGCTCTGCTCCGGCTCCCCGGGGACGACTCGAGTCCAGCCCGACTCTTGGGCCTCTGCGCCCACCAGCGAGGCATAGCTCTCCCCCGCTTCCAGGCTCATGCCCCGCTCGGGGTTGGCTGCGTCATGGCAGGTGCTGAATACACACGAGGGTGTGAAGACCTGTTCTTGCACTTCGGAGAGCATCGGAGGCGAGCAGGCACTCAGTACAGCGGCCAGCAGGGCTCCTCCCAGAACGGCGACGACGCGGCTCATGGCACAACTCCGCAGGCATCTCGATGCGCAAGAGCCAGACGATCATTCCCCCAGTAGAGGCGAGGCTGATCCGAAGCAGGAGCCACCACCGTCGTCGGAGCGCCAAAGACCCCGGCCTCCACTGCGGCCTTCGTAGACGCGAAGAGCTCTGCCTTTGCCTCCGGTTCGGAGGCCAAAGCCACCAATTCGGCGCCAGGAAAGCCCACTTCATCGCACAGCTTGATGACGACCTCGGGATCCGCTGGGTCCAGGCCTTCGACCCAGCAGGCGCGGAAGAACCGGTGAATTAGGGCCCTGCCCGCTTCGCTGTCCCCCGAACCACTGAGGTGGGTCACCCGTAGGGCGAGCACGGTGCGCAGCGGGAAGTGCTCCGGCCAGCGCAGCTCGACCCCAAAATCCTGGGCTTGCCGTTGGATGTCGTCGGTCTGAAAGCGGCGCTTGGCTTCGGACATGGCGAGGAGCGGCACGTTGGGAGTACCCACCTGCTTGAACACCGCGCCCAGCAACATGGGGCGCCAGCACAGTTTGTCTCCGAAGAGGGCCTCGACCCGAGTGGAAGCCAGGTAGGCAAAGGGACTGGAATAGTCGAACCAAAAGTCCACGGCGTGTGCGAACCCCGAAGGCACTTCGGCCGAAGGACGACCCCCTAAGGCGCGCTCCACCTGGTCCATGCGGTCTTGTCCCCAGTACAGCTCGCCCTCGACAAGAAAGGCGGGCACTCCGAAAATGCCCTTTCCGATGCCCTCGTCAGTGGCACTTCGGAGCCGCTCCTTGGCCTCTGGCTGGCGGGCTCGGGCCAACGTCGACTCCGGCTCCAAGCCGGCTTCCTGCAGCACGCGGGCCAGACCCTCGTCGCTGCGCAGATTGACCCCTTCCACCCAGTAGGCCCGGTAGAAGCGGTGAGCCAAGGGCAGGACGGCCTCTGGATCGACCACGAGCAGGCAGCGAAGGGCATCGACAGTCCGAATGGGGTGTCCCTCGGGCCAACGGAGGGGCACACCCAAACGGCGAGCCCAGCGATCGAGGTCTTCCACATTGTGGCGGGCTTTTGCCGGCGAGAAGGTGGCTGCAAGGTGTTGGGGCTGCTCCCAGTGACGAAGTACACCGCCCAAGAGTAGGGGGCGCGGCACGAGGCGCGCGCCGGTCCGATCGGCCAGGGCCTCGACCTGCGTTGAGGCGAGGTAGGCATAAGGACAGGAGATGTCGAACCAGAATTCCAGGTCCATGGGCATGAGCGGAGAATACCCGAGGACATCCAGTATCTCGCCGGTCCCCCTGCTTGCGCCCAGCGGGGTAGGGTGGCCCGGGGAGTAGCTCTGGAGGGAAGCATGGGCGTTCGAGGCCGCGTCATCGCCTGCGTCGTGTTGCTGCTGGCTTCAGTGCAGCTGGCTTGGGGCTTGTGGGAGGTGCGTGAGACCTCGGACTTGCTCCGGTGGGAAGCGGAACGTCGGGGTCGGGAGGTGATGCGAACCTTGGCGGTCTCCACTTCGGTCTCCCTTGCAGGACGGGAGATCGAGAGCCTCGATGCCATCCTCGACAGCCTCTCCGTCGACCGAGAGCACGACCTCGAGCTGGAATGGGTCGCGATCATGGATCCTGCGGGACGGCTGGTCGCCCACACCGACCCAGTCCTCTTTGGCCAGGTGCCCGACGACCCCTTCTCCCAGCGAGCCCTCGCCAGCAAGACGGGCATCTCAGTCGAGACGGGTCGTGGGACGGACAGCCACCTTCTTCTGAGCATGCCCGTGGTCTCCGGACTGCGCTGGGGCACGATCACCGCGTCGGTTTCGCTCCAGTCCGTCTACGAGCGCATCCGAAAGACACGGCTGCGACTCCTCCTGCAAAGCGCTGCCGTGGCTCTCCTCCTGGGTGGCATTCTCTCCGTACTCCTGGGTCGACTGGTCTTGGAACCGCTGCGCGAGATGACCAAAGCGGTAGGCCGGCTCTCCCAGCGTCAATTGGGCGTGCGCATCCCCCACCGGGACGGCTACGACGAGCTAGCGGTGCTCGGACGC
>CAZQTQ010000156.1:0-9189 GCA_964596025.1 uncultured Rickettsiales bacterium | reverse complement strand
ACTGCCTATCTCTACTCCTGTTTTGGTAGGCGGTGTGTGATTGGTTGAAAAGTCAGAGTGGTTGGAATCGAATCCTGGTCGATGAACGACCTTCGCTCGGGGGTGACGGGTGCGTCATGGAGCTACTGGGTGGCATAATCCAGGCAGCGCGGGACTCCCTGGAGGCTCTGACATCACCCAAGGCCCCAACGTAGCGGCATCCCAAGGGCGCATCCACGGGCTGGACGCGCTCCGTGGCGTCTTGATGTCTCTCGGCATCGTTATCCACGTGATCCTGAGCTACTTCCCCATGGCGGGAGATGGCTGGCCCTACACCGATCCTGCAGCCAAGACCGACGAGGTCGGTCTGGTCTTTGACTTCATTCATCTGTTCCGGATGCCCGCCTTTTTCTTGCTGGCTGGCTTCTTTGCTGCCCTCCTCTGGGAGCGTCGGGGTCCCAAGACGATGCTCTTGAATCGCTTCGACCGGCTGGCCCTTCCGTTCGGGATCTTCATCCTTCTGCTCAAGCCGGTTCAAGTGTTCGGGTACCGGTTTGCCTACGCCAGCCTGAAGGGACGGGAGAGCAACCCGTGGAGCAAGGCCTTCGAACAGATGGTGGAAAGTGGCTTCCCGCCAGCGGACACCATGCACTTGTGGTTTCTGTACGACCTCCTCTTCATCACGATGACGGCTGCTGCAGTGGTCTGGTGTCTGGATCGCCTGGGACTCTCTTGGGGCTGGGGTCTCCAACTGGTCCGCCGCTGCGTCGAGGGGCCGTGGCTCTGTCTCGCGGTCTTCTCGACCCTCAATGCCCTGTGGTTTGTCCCGCTGGAGTGGTCTGTTCTTCCGACCTCCGCCAGCTGGTTCCCGGAGCCGGTGATCTTGACCTATTACCTGCTCTGCTACGGCTTGGGCTGGATCGTGTTCGCGTCCAAGGCCGAGCTCTCGAGCTTCCAGCTGCGGGCCCGGACCTTCGTGGGCTTGGGCTTCGCCTGCGTGCTGGTCCGTGGCGTAGCCTGGGCAGCACTCGCAGCCTTCGGGGCGGAAGAAGGCGTGGATCCGCCGCCCGAGGCCGCCTTCTGGTTTTTCGTTCGCTGCACGGCCGCATGCGTTGCCCTGGTAGCCCTGACCCGGGGCTTCACGGGAGTGTTCCTCCGCTATGCCAGCTCTGGCTCAGCCTTCTGGCGCTACGTCTCCGACTCGTCCTACTGGGTCTATCTCGTCCACGCGCCTTTGGCCTACTTCG
Organism: uncultured Rickettsiales bacterium; assembly: GCA_964596025.1. Classification (GTDB taxonomy): domain Bacteria; phylum Myxococcota_A; class UBA796; order UBA9615; family UBA9615; genus CAZQTQ01. The sequence continues at coordinate 7,963 of CAZQTQ010000156.1, read as the reverse complement.
TGCCTCCCTTGATGGTCCACTGGAACGTCCCGGCCCTACTCAAGTGCCTGCTTGCCTTGGCGCTGGTTTCTGCCCTCTGTTGGAGTAGCTACGACTTCCTCGTGCGTCCGACGGCCATTGGCCGGCTCCTCAACGGGCGCACCTACCCCGCCGCCGCTCCGAAGCTCAGTGCGGTGGTCTTCCTGCTCTTGATCTCCGGCGTGTCCCACGCCGGGGTGAACCTGATCTCGCCCGGAGCTTTGAACGGTTCCTGGCGCGATGGCATGTCCGCCGGGAGCTTGCTGGCTGAGGTGGAGGTGCAAGACCCCTATGTCGGCCCTGCCCTCGAGCTTCCGGGGGCCGACGTTAGAGGCTGTGTCGGTGTCGATCAGTACGCCATCTGCCCGGCTCCGCTCGCATTCCAGGACGCCATTGTCAGCTGTGCAGCTTTGGGGGGATTGCCCCTGACCCTCGAGAGTGAGGAGGAGAACCGCCGGGTCACAACTTTGCTTGAGCGACTCAGTGACAGGGAATTCTGGGTCGCGGCGACGGATGCGGCTGAAGAGGGTCAGTGGGTCTGGCCCGATGGGAGTCGACTGATGTACGACCCCTGGGCCGAGGGAGAACCCAACGATTGGGGTGGACGGGAGGACTGTGCTGCTACCAATTGGAAAGGGTCCAATCGGTGGAATGATCTGCCCTGCAGAGCTTCCCGCGCTTTTGTCTGTGAGTTTGACGCTCCTGGCCCAAGGAAGAAGCCCGCCCCCTAGCGCATCGCCATTGAGACCATGCCTCGCACAGAAGACGAGGGCTGTCAGCGAATCAAGAGGGACCGCCTGGGCTGTCTGCCGAACGTCTAGTTCTGCACTGTCGTCTCCTCTACAGCATCAATCCTGGATGGACTGGCGGCCGGATGGTCTGCGCCGTAAAAGGAGGGGGTAATCGGCCCAGCGGAGGTGCCCATGGATTCGAACGTCGCCGTAAAAGAGCTCTACGAGAAGTTCCCTTATCCGCCTCCAGTGACCGATTTGAGGCCCTATCTGGAGGGTGAGCTCTCGCCGACCTGGAATCTTCGGGATTCGTTCCCCATCTTCTTTCCGGAGCGAGAGTTCACCGATGATCTCGATGTTCTCGTGGCGGGCTGCGGGACACGGGCTGCGGTGATGATGGCCGCGACGTCGCCCGCGTCGCGCTTCGTGGCCGTCGACATCTCCGAGCACTCTCTTCAGCTCAGCGAGGACACGGCGAGAGCCCACGGGCTCGACAACCTCGAGCATCACCTGCTTCCTCTCGAAGAGGTCGGTTCTCTGGGGAAGGACTTCGACTTCATCCACTGTCATGGCGTGCTGCACCACCTTGCGGATCCGGGTCGGGGTTTGCGGGCGCTTAGCTCTGTGCTTCGGCCAGAGGGCTCCGCGGGCTTGATGGTCTACGCTCCACACGGTCGGGCAGGGGTCTACCTCCTCCAGGATCTCTGCGAGCACATCGGGCTTCCGCTGGACGAGGTCACCGCTGTGAAGCTCCAGGAGCTCCTTGGAAAGCTCCCCGAGCGCCACCCCTTCTACCTTTCGGGCCATGATCGGACCCGTCCGATCAACCTCCCGGAGGTGGTGGACATGCTGATGCACCCACGGGATGTGTCCTACACGGTGTATGGCGTGCGGGACTTGCTCGCGGAGTCCGGGGTGAAGTTCCATCGCTGGCTGGGCCAGGCGCGATACACGCTGGAGGGAACGGGTCTTGCCCGGACTGCCCTCGGCATCAATGTGGCGTCGCTGGATCACTGGGGTCAAGCCGCGGTGATGGAGGGGTATCTCGGGACCCTGAAGACCCACAGCTTTGTAGTCACGCATCCCGAGCGGCGGTCGGCCCGGGAGATCTTCTCGGGCGAGGGCTTGCTGGACGCGATCCCGGTGCAGGCGGCCCACGTCGGGCATGACGTCACCGAGGATCGGCTCACGCTCTTCTCGCGGGCTCATGACCCGATCCATCGGAAGAGCCTGGCGGTCGATGTCGATCGCGAACGGGTTCCCTTGCTCTTCAAGTGCTTCGTGCCGGGGCGCACGATCCGGGAGATCATCGAGAAAGAGACGAAGAACAGCTCCGATCCCATGCTGGGCGGGTGGATCCTGCGCACCTGCCGGAGGCTCTACGCCGCGGACATCATTGACCTGAGGTCCAAGAGCAGCCCATGAGGGGTCCTCGGTGTATGGGTCCGCTGTACCCCTGCATCCGTCTCCCTTGAGCCGATGCCGTTGCGAGTAGCGATGTCTCTACTGTCCTTTCGGTGAGCCCCGGACGCGAACCGGGGCGGGCCCGCCGCCGGCCCCTGTGGCAGCAGGTCCGCTAGGATGGCGCCGTGGCTCGCCGTTGGCTTCCGCTGCTCCTGCCGCTGCTTCTGCTCTGCCTGCTCGCTCCGGCCGTGCTGTCGGTGGGCTTCGGGGTCTGGAATCCGGCGGGCTCTTGGGTCCAGACCGTTGTCCTGAGCCTCCTGGTCTTGCTCTCGGATCTGGTCGAGGGGGTGCGGCTGACGCAGGCGCCCCGGCTGGGCCCGGCCGTTGTCCTCGCCTTCACCGTGGCGCTGCTTGCGACTGCGGGCCGCTGGGAGCCCCGACTGCCCCGTCCGCTGCGTTCTGCTGTCGCGCTGGCTGAGAGCGCGCTGGCAGTGCTCGGGATGGTCGCCGCGCTTGGCGTGTTCGCCGTGGGCGTGGCAGTGGACCGGCCGACGTTCTGGTGCGGGGCGGTGCTGGTGGGTCTCGGCGCGGGACAGTTCCGAGGAGAGGCCCCCGGGATGGGGTCTGGGCAACTCCTGGGGTGGACCGCGCCCGAGGGAGCGTACCGGCGCACGCTCGGAGGTGGGCTGGCGATGGCCGCACTGCTCCTGGCCGGCATTACCCAGCACGAGGGCCCAGGCATCCACAGCCCCGCGTTTGAGTTCGCTGCGCTCTGGCTGGCCGGTCCGGGTCGCTCGCCGTGGACATCCGGAGGGGTCTGGCTGCTGCCGGGCCTGTTTGTCGTGGCCTGGGCCCTCCGGTCCGGATCGGGAGGGAGGGGGCCTATCGCCACCGATCTCGCCCGGGTAGCGGTCGTCATCGCGGCGGTGGTTGCCGCTGCCGTGGGTTCGCCGGACGGAGGGACGGCCGTTGCGATGGCCCTCTCGGCTGCAGGCCTGCTGCTGGTGGCTGCTTTCGCCGGTCCGCTGGTGGTGGGTCGGCTCCTGCCCGGTACGGGTGGGCGCCTCACCGATCCCCGCTTCCTCTTCGCAGCATTGCTCCCTCTGCTGCTCTGGTCCGGCCTCTGCGCGGCGCGGGGCTTGAGCTGCCAGATGTGGACGCGGCCGGGCGAGCTGCCGGCCGGAGTCGTGCGCGTCGCCGACCGGGAGGGAGGGGTCTTTTCGCTGTACGTCGATCCCCACAGTGGCGCGCTGCTCTTCACCGACCGGGATCGCACTGGGCTGGGCATCCTCAGTACCGACGGCGACCTGCGGGACATTGACCTGCGGGCACACGGCATCGACGCCGTCGAGGAGCTGGGCGGGCGGCTCGGTGACACGGTCTGGATCTCTGCCGGTGACTGGGAGCCCACCCCGTCGTCGGGCTTGCTCCCGGTGGACCTCGTGGGCGGCCCCGGGGACCTGGTTCGACTCCCCGAGTGCTGGGTCGCCGCCTGGGTCCCCCTGCCCGAGGCCGCGCGCCAGGCTGCCGGGGCCCGGGAGGGGGATGTACTCGTTGGCTGTGAGGGCAGCGCGAGGGCGCCCCTGTTCCGTAGCTCCACCGGGCAGCTGGTCGGGGGGCTCGAGCTGGAGGCTGACCTCGAACACGCGGTCTTCCACCCCGACGGCGATCGCTTCTACGCCGTCACTCTCTGGGACGACCCCCGTGTCCTCGCCTATGCCTGGCCCGACGGCGCGCTTCGGGACGAGCGCCTCATTGGTCCGTTTAGCTGGACGCTGGCCTTCGACGAGAGTGGCGATCGTCTGTGGACCGGGCGCTTCTTCGAAGGAATGGCCCTGGCATTGGACCCCGAGGATCTGCGTCCCCGTGTCCGTGTGCCTCTCTCGTTCGGCGTACGGGCGATGTTGTTCGAGCCTGTGCAGCGTCGACTCTGGGCGATCGCTGCCTACACCGGGCGGGTCTGGGTGATCGAAGCCGACCCCCCCTATCGTCGCCGCGCCCTCGCGCTGTGCGGACAGGGTCGCAGCCTCGCCGCCGATTCGGCGGGGCGGGTCTACGCCGCGACCGACTGCGGCATCTACCGGGTCGACCCACGGGAGCTCGGGGCTTGGTAAGCGCCGGGTCCCCCGGTTCATCGCCGCCACGACGGATACCGGTCAACCAAACAGTGGACAGCGCTCCGATGGGCCCGGTCGTTGGCCGATGGCCCCACGCACTAGTTTCAACAATCAGCCTTCCATAGGAGCCAGACCCTGCTAGAAGAGCCTCCGTGACCTTCGAGGGTCACCGGAGAGTCGACCGGATGCGGGTACCCAATCGCCTGGAGCCATTGCTGGACCAGGGAGTCATCGAAGACGTCGTGCGCCCTCTGATGAGCGGCAAGGAGGCCGAGGTCTATCTGGTCCTCGTCGGCGGCGAGGAGTACGTCGCCAAGGTCTACAAGAACTCACAGTTCCGCAGTTTCCAGCACCGCGCGGAGTACACCGAGGGTCGAAGGGTTCGCAGCAGCCGGGAACGGCGTGCCATGAAGAAGGGCTCGCGCTACGGCCGAGCCCGAACCGAGGACGCTTGGTACGAAGCAGAGGTCGATGCGATCCAACGACTTCGCTCTGCGGGGGTTCGGGTTCCTGCGCCCTACGCCTTCGTCGAAGGCGTCCTGGTCATGGAGCTGGTCAAGGACGCAACCGGTGCCCCAGCACCCAGACTGGTCGATAGGCACTTTGAGCCCGAGGAGGCGGTCGAGGTCTTTCACATCTTGCTGCGCGAGGTGGTCAAGATGTTGTGCGCCGGCATCGTCCATGCCGACCTGTCCGACTTCAACGTCCTGATGGCTGCCGACGGGCCCGTGATCATCGACTTCCCACAGGTGGTTGACCCCGCCAGCAACCAGAACGCCCGCAAGTTGCTGCTTCGCGACGTCAAGAACCTGACCGACTTCCTGGGTCGCTTCGCTCCAAAACTTCGTAGAACCCAGTACGGCCCCGAGATGTGGGAGCTCTACAAACGAAGTGAGCTCGACCCCGAGACCGAGCTGACCGGGCGCTACGTGTCGAAGAGGAAAGAGGCCGACGTCAGCTCTCTGCTCGAAGAGATCCTTGCCGTGGAGAAAGAGGCCAGGGAACGACGAGAAGCCCTGGGACTCCCGCCCCCTCGGCCGGCCCGTCGGCCCCGGGTGGCGCAGAAGCCTGAGCCCAAAGAGGCCCCAGCGGGGCGGCGACCGCCCCAACAGCAGAGAAGTGCTCGATCCGCCGAAGATCAAGAGGGACATGATCGGGGCAAGGGCCAGCAGGCCGAGCCGCCGAGCGCCCCCAAGAAGAGAAGGCGCCGGAGGCGAAAGCGGCGGCCTGAGGCCGCCTTGAACCCGAACGCCCAGGGCGGAGCGCAGGAACCTACTCCTGCTCGGGCCTCGGCCGCTCCGGCGGGGACAGATGCCGGGGTCTCGCCTCCTCGGCGTCGAAGACGTCGTCGCCGCCGTCGCGGCCGATCCGGGGGGGACTCCGGCTCTTCCGAGGCCTGAGGATTCCCCCGCTGGCGGGGGAGCTTGGCAGCGCGCAACCTGCTGCTCTGTCCGAACGGTGAGGGCGTCGGGGTCCGACAAGAGGCCTCATTTTGGCCTCAGACGATCACTCTGCAGTAGGGGCAGAGCTGCGCGTGCGCCGCAGCCAGGCCGGGACCAGCAGCAACCCGAGGATCGAGCCTGTCGCCGCATCGCTCCGTAGGCTGCAGGCACAGCCGCCTGAGTTGGTGCGGCCGAGTCCTGTCGATGGCGTCGCATCGGCCGGCTCCTCGTCGGCCGGCTCCTCGTCGGCCGGCGGGACGAGGTCCTCGATCCACAGCGGCGAGGTCCAGAGCTTCTCGATGTCGTCCTGTCCGAGAGCATCGGGGCCGTGGTCCGTGCAGGCCACTCCCTGAGCCGCCCAGTAGGAGGCGCCATCGACGGTGACGACGGCGTAGCCGAGCCAGGGGAACGAAGCTTCGCCGAGCTCTAGCGAATAGACCCCTACGGCCGTCTCCGCCATGGGGCTCGAGCCCGCCGCTCCGTCGAGCAACTCGACACCCGTCACGTGGGGGCTGAACGATTCGGGGACGGTGAGCTGCAGGGTCACGGGCAGGGACTCGATCGAGGGAAGGATGTCCCCCATGACGGCCAGATTCGTCCCGTCGGATGCGAGCAGCGCGAGCTGGGTGGGAACCTTGGGGCCGGTGGTGGCGTAGGTGTGGCGGCGCACGAGGGCGTCGTAGATCCCCGTCCGATTCAGGGTCACGCCCTCGTCGAGAAAGAGGCCCGTCAAGCTACCGCCGTAGGGTAGGTACTGCATGTGTCCGTCTAGGTGGCAGATCATCCCTGGCCGCGTGTCGTGGAGGTCGGTTCCCCCGATGATTCCAATCCGGTGACCGTGAGAGCTGAGGTCGAGGGCCTCGCTGACGCTGCTGCCCTCCACACTGCCTCCCCACACGGGGTCGTAGGGGTCCACGCTCGGGTCGGCGTGGGAGTTCCCATGGGCCGAGTAGATCTCGACTACCGGGGCGAAGCCGGAGTCCTGGCAACTCCAGTCCGTGGGCTCGGGCATGGCGGCGATCGGGTGGTGGGGGAGGTAAAGCAGCGGCCCGTGGTCCGAAGCAAGCTCGGCCAGGCTCTGCCACATCCCGTCGCAGTCGTCGGGACGGCCCGGACCGGCCAGGGCGTCGAAGGGGATCCCGTTTAGGACGGCCTCGTCGGAGAAGAAGTACAGGTTCCTGTGCCCGTAGCGCTGGCCGCTCGAGGTCTCGACGTTCAGTTCGGCTCCGAGGATGCTGACAAAGCCCCCCTCGGGGTCGTTGGCCTCGTTCACCAGCTGAACCACCAGCGGCCAGCTGCTGCTGTCCATGCTGCGTTCGTCGTTCACGTGGTCGCTGATGGCGCAGAAGTCCAGGCCCGCCTCGTTGCGGGCGATGCCGAAGAAGTCGGCCACGTCACCGCAGGCGCTGCCGTTGCAGTTGTTCAGGTCGCTGGAGCCGCCGTCCACGCTGTAGCCGGAGTGCGCGTGCAGGTCACCGAAGTAATAGACGCGCCCCTCGAAGGAGGTGGCGGCCTCCGCTGGAGCCGGAAGCAGCCCGGCGGTCCCGGCGAGCGCCAGGAGGGCTACGGCGGGTAGGAAACCCGTGCTCGGTTGCGGTTGGGTCATCGTGTGCGCCGTCCCATTGTCCCGTGTTCTGGCCACCGCCGCGTCCGGAGAATCAAAGGACTCAGGCATGTCGAACGAACCCTCAGCGCTTGAGATGTTCACCCATCAGAAGTGACAACTGGGCTCGTCCGTCCGCCGTCAAGTGGTAGTTGTCGAAGAACAGATCGTCAGGAAGGGCTATCCGCAGATCGATAATGGCAGACGAACCCGAGGGCGAGGTTTCGACAACAGCGGCCTCGAGGATCCGTGTTGCTTCGTCCGATTGCAAGCTCACTGCTCCACGGAACAACCGAGGCGGAACCCCTCCGGAGACGACATCGGCTTCGCGCGGGACGCGATGTCCGACCTCGAGTTGCTGGGCGTCCGCAAGGGGACTCCCAGCTGCCAGGATGCCGAGTATCGCCCGCTTTGGTCTCCCGAAACCCTCGACCCCGGGGAACGGCGGCGCTAAGTTTGGAGGCGAGAGGGCTCCAGTCCACCCGTGGGAGTTGATTCCATGAAGACGATGCCGAGTAGGAGCGTCTGGTCCTGCCTCCTGAGCGCTGGTCTCCTCTTTGGGGCTGCCTGCGCCGGCGATGAAGTGCTGGGCGACGACGACGACGGCGGCGGCGGTGGCGACGAGCTTGCTGACCTAGGCGGCGACAT
>CAZQTQ010000155.1:519-9202 GCA_964596025.1 uncultured Rickettsiales bacterium | reverse complement strand
TGATCCTTTGTTCCTAAAAGAGCCTAGGTATCTAGGCCAGCAGGCATGCTCGGCACAAGACTGCATTGGGAACAACCGCCCCATGTGCCGCCAAGACCAGCCCGTTGTGAGTCACTTCCTCGTCCTTGAAGCAAATGACGAAGTTCAAATGGGCAGGACGCTCGTGCTTCGCTATTCGCACAACCTGCTCCAACATTTCGCGTAGGCGATCCCGGTAGCGCGTAACGAGATCGGCACGGTTCCCGAGAACGATGGTGAAGTACTCCTCCCGGCTAAAGCGGGGCGAGACGAGCAGGTGTTCTTCCACCCGCGTCACGTAGGGGAGGTCGATCGCGTCATGCAGTTCCTCGTCGGGGCGGGCCAAAGCGCAGTTGCCCAGCTCCATCGGCTGCGGGCCCCGCCGGGGCACGATGTTCACTTCGAGACCCGTCAGAGTCTTGATCATCTCCCGAAGGCCCCGGGGTGCACCCCGCCACTTGAAGAGGTCGACGGCCCTCCGGAGGAAAATGCGCCGACGGGTGACGACAATTCGCCCATCGAGGCTGAAGTCCAACCAAGAGGCCAGCCAGGGCAAGAACCGAGGGTCCATCTGGACCGGATCGACGATCTTGTCCCGGTTCTTGACCCGGGCCTCCAAGCCGAAGTTCAACGTCTGGAAGACCAGCAACATCCGCCGAAGGAAGTCAGCGTGCGGACGACCGCTGCCGTCGACCTCGGTCTGAATTCCCTGGGAGAAGACCTCCGGGAGGAATTGGCCGTAGCCATGGGTCGCTACCAACAGAGAGACCACGTCGCGGGGCTCGATGCTCGCAAAGGTAACCGATCGGCCCTCCTGCTCGAAGCGGATCTCGGTCCCGTCCGGATTCAGCCGCAAGACTGTGGGCGCAGTGCCACCGCGCGGCCGGATTTTCACCCCAATGATCCGACCCTCGAGCTGTCTTCGAACCTCGCTGACGTACTCGACCTGGCAGGGGTTTCCGAGAACGTGTCGGACAATCCGAACCCCATCTTCGGCCCCAAGATTCTCGGTGAGAATCTGCTTCAGTGTGTCGAGGTGTTGCACGATTGCGTGCTTCCGCCTTTCCTAGTCTGATTCCACCAGCACCGTGGGGGTACCGGCGAGGACGAAGAGCTGATGCGCTTGTCCCTTCTTGGGTAGGCTCCGGGCCGAGCCAGCAGGCGCGCCCGGTTCGGGAGCACGCAGAATCGTGCAGTCCTCAACGTGCCGGATCTCCGGAATCTCCTTGAGGATGTGCTGAATGTCCTGCGACCGAGGAACCTCACCAAAGGGCCAACCCTCGGAGTCCACGCCGCCCTCGTAGGGGTCGAGGAAGTGGGCAATCCACGCTTCAGCCCGTTCCCGAACGCCCGAGGGATTCGTCTGCGGATGCAAAAGGGCCCGCATGTCGACGGTGATCGGGATGAGTTGGACCATCTGCACTCGCACCTGGGTGTTGATCAGGCAGCGCTCGGCCACGTACTCCTGGACGGCTCGAAGGAGGCCAATCTCCTCGGCATCGGGGATTTCTCCCGTCTTGCCATCACGCCGTGGCAGCACCGTCAGACGCACGACCCAGGGATCGTCACGAGCATCCTTGTAGGCGTGACAGCGCGCCAGAGTGCCCGAGGCCTCCTTTGCGATGATCTCGAAGTCCTCGGTCGTCACCGCGCGGGTCCGCCCCGTCAGGGCCTTGGGCGCGCGGTGGACGAGGTCTTCCACGCTCTCGATGTCCCGCCCGCCGGAGGCCGGGAAGGGGTTGTTGACGAGCACCTGGCTGCCGAAGGCGGGGCAGACCGCAATGCTGTCGGCCTCCACGTTTCCGCCCCGACCGTCGGTCGTGAAGTAGTGCTGAACGGTGATGTTGTGGGTGCCGGTCTTCGGAATCGCACCGTGCACCCCGTCTCCAAAGCGCACGAGACCCCGCACTGGGTCCACGGTGTAGACCGGGTCGTTTCGGTCCGCGTCCCGCAGGTCGTCGTCGAGACTCAGATTCCAGGTCCGCACCTCATCCTCTTCCTCGACCGAGATCTCGGCAAAAACCTCACTGTGGAGATCGTCGGGTAGGGAGTTGATGACCTCGGGGAACGGCACCACCGTGGGGTTGTTGGCCAAGCCAATGCTCTGGTTGGGGATGCCATACGCGGAGAAGCGCTCCAGCTCGCGCCGCTGGATGTTGACCACCTCGGCAGCGTTCAAAAGGACGTGGGTCAGTCGCGGGTAGCGAATCGGGCCCATCGTGCCGTCCGCCCGACGCACCATGTCCGGCAGCTTGCAGCGGATCCAGGAGATCTTGCGCTTGCGGTTGTCTCCGCCGAGCACAGGAATCACCAACCGCATGAAGCCGCTTCCCCGGAAGTCGAAGCTCGTAGGGATGTAGCGCATCTCCTTCCAAGCGGCGCCATCGAGGTACTCCCACACGGCGGAGCTGTCTGCCCCCTTGACCGGCTCGCCAGTCATTCGGAAGTAGATGCTGAACTCCTCACCCAATGGCAGGGGCTGGTCGAAGCACATATAGACCGAACGGCCGCTTCGGCTCGTGTCGACCGGGGCTATCCAGGGGAAGCTCGTCATCTTCCGGCTGGTAAGCGAGCGCGAGACCAGGGGACGAATCGACGTGAACCGGGGGTTCGGCCGGTTCTCGTTCACGCCAATCGCCTCAAAGTCGTGGAGGATGTGGCGGTACCAGTCCTCGCCCTCCGGCGCCTTCTTGCGGCGACCACCACCCCGGTGCTGCACCCGGATGCCAAAGAACTGCGGGAAATAGTGCACGTCCTTCTTGAGGAAGAGGTTGCTCGTCTCCTTGGTACTCATCTCCCCCTTCTTCTTCGAAGCCTTGCCCGTCTGCGTCTGACCGATCTTCACCTCTTCCTCGTCGGTCAACTCGCTGTGACTCAGAACCAGGCGGATCCAGTAGGTCTCGACGCCGTTGACCTGGACCGGCTGGATGCCCTTGAGCTGCTTGGTCGGCTCGATGCTCATCCGGACCGTGAAGCACTGGTCTTCCTCGGAGTAGGTCGGCTGCATGTCCGCGAAGCAGAACTCGCTGAAGCTCGTCCCCTCGTCGTCCTCGAGCTTGACCGGCTTCCACTTGTTCTTGCCGCGGTATTCGAGCTTCAGGTTGTAGCGGCGAAGGTCGTCCTCGAGGCCCCAGGCCCCGGCGCGCGGGTACTTGTAGTTCTTGAAGAAATAGGCGTACTCGAAGATCACCCGCTCGACCGTGTCCTCAAAGACATCGCTGCCCATGTAAAGGGCCGCGTTCTCCACCGGCTTGAGGTCGTACTCGCTGTTGGAGAATGGCTCAATGGGCGGGCTCTCCAGGGACGTCTCCTCAAGCCGGTTGATGTCGGGACCCTTGAAGAGCTTGATCTGGATCTGCCGTTCCAGCGAGATCACGAGTTCGCCCTCGTCGGTAAGAGCCGCAACGTCAACCGCGCGGTTCCGAGTAGCCTGGAAACGAGCCGGTGTGGCGCATTCGGCCGGCAAGGGCCCAAGGATCCAGGCGTCGAGGCCGCGGATGGTGAGGTTCCGCTCCGGGAGCTCAGCCCAACGGCCGTCCTCGGTAAAGTAGAACCACTGCATTCCCGGAACGTAGGTGGCGGCCACACGTAGCGAGAGCCGCGGGAAGCGGATGACGAAGGCTTCCTTCGTGCCCGGCCGGATCGGCTCAGTGAACTTGAACTCCAGCGTGTTGTCGCCAGACAAGTTCACCATCAGCTCCATGGGCTGGCTATCGCCGCGGCGCGGGCGGAAGCGACCCTTGGGGTGCTCGCGGATAAGCTCAAGGTAGTAGCGCTCGAAGTCCAGAGAACCGCGCACCCAGAATTTGGCCAGGTTGCGGCCCTGATCCGAGACCAGCTCGCCGTCCTTCTCCGACCAGCCGTCGATGGGGATCTGCGGGTCGAATCCCGACGCCAAGAGGTTGCGCGAATCCGGCCAAGACTCCCAACCATTCTCCGTGCGGTACTGCCAGACGAAGAACTTCTGAAGATCAAAGAGCTTGCCACGCTCATTGCCCTTGAGCTCGATGTGGAGGGTGACCTCGTCGTCGGTGTGCAGCCGCTCGAGCAGGTTGTGACCTAGGTAGAGGAACTGGTCATAGATGTTGGCCTTGAGGTTGTTCCGATCGCGGTCGGGCTCAAGAAGCGGAAGGCCCGCTGAGCCGCCGGCCTTCTCGCCCAGCTCGTAGACGGGCGGAAAATCCGGGTCGTTCTCCACGATGCGCTCGATCGCGAGGATTTGACGGGCCGAATCGTCGTCGCCTTCAATGCGCAGCCCAATGACACGATCCAGACGCGGACGGCAGACCGTGACCTCCCGGGCGGTGACAAAGCGAACCTCGTCGATGTCCTCCGTCTGCTCGGTGGCAACCTCGGTCATCTTCGGGATGGCGATGGGACCCGTCTTCTCATTGAGCTTCTGGAAGGAGACCAGGGTAGTCGCCGGCAGGGCCGAGCCCTGTCGCTCCCCGATAAAGTTCAGGAAGTGGATGTAGGTGCTGTCCGGGACCCGGTTCAGACGGTAGATGGTCATCTCCGTCATCCAGGCGAACAACTGCACCAGGGTAATACCCGGGTCGCTGTCGTTGAAATTGGTCCACTCCGGGCAATAGACCGGAATGAGCTGCTTGGCCCGCTCGACGATGTCGGCGTAGGTCAAGTCGTCAAGATCTGGGGCATCAATTGGCATCGAAGAACTCCTGGAGCATCACGAGGTGCACCAGATTCTGATGGTTGTTGGACTTGCGGACCGTGTACTCGATGAAAAGCTTGATCTGATTCGCGTTGGCCGGATCGGGGCGCGCCTCGACCGCATCGACGTCGATCCGCGGCTCCCATCGGGACAAGGCGGAACGCACCATGCTCTCCGCACCGTTCCGAGTGGACGCGGAGTTGGGCTCGAAGATGAGGTCCTTGAGGGGGCACCCGAACTCGGGGAGCATCTGCCGCTCGCCCGGCTGGGTATTGAGGATAATCTGGATGCTCTGCGCAATGTTGAGCTCGTACTCGGACAGGGATACACCACCGCCATCCGCGCGCGGGCGCAAGGGGAACTGCCATCCTCGTCCGAGAAACTCCCGGCTCACAAGCCTGCTCCCAGCTTCACCCCAAACTCGAACTCGGCTTCACCACGCCCCGGGCCTGGGTCGGTGGAGCCCCTCTGCAGAAGTGCAGGGGTGGAGATTCTGCGACAACAAGAGCCCATGCGCAAGGAGCCGCGGCGGTCGATGGTCATCGCTGCGCTATCGGACACGCCGAGGCAAGTCCTAGTCGCCCTTGCCCTCAGTGTTGCAAGCGATGTCAAACTCGGTGACATAGCCCTCTTGGGCGATGATGTGACGGGCCGCAACCACGTAGTAGCTGCCGCTGTAATCCCCAAATTCTTTCAACTTGACCGTGGCACCCGGGACGATGGCGGGGTCGCCCAGGCACTTGCCACTGCCGGTCAAGAAGCCGCCGGCCACGCCGCCGAGCATGGCTGCAGCCAGGTTGTTGGCTTCGCTCTGGTTGGCGACGGGGTAGTTGGTGACATAGGCCTTGCTCTTTCCAAAGGCCTTCTCGGCCAACTCGAGGCCGTATTTCTTGCCGCAGCCCTTGCTCAGCTTGCCCTTGTCGGCCTTGCCGACGATCTCCTTCTTCTGGAAGACGTCCCAGCCCCGCACGATAACCTCGGACACCTGACCAATAGCGTTCAGCCGCATCCGCATGTCTAGGACGTCAGTGCCGCACTTGAGCTCGACCTCCGAGCTGCCACCCGAAGCCGGCTTCTTGAAGTGCAGCTTCTCTTCCTTGACGTAGAGCTCGTAGTTGTTGCGCCGGGCGAGGTACTTGAGGAACTCGGCATCACTGACGTTGTTCTGCAGGGTGTACTCGTGCTTCTCAGAGGTCGCGTCCACCTTGGCGCTCAGGCTCAGCTCGCCAGCAATCGCCTTGACGATGTCCGAGTCCTTTTTCTTCTCCCAGAATCGAATCGCCGTCCCCCGCTTGAACCGGTGGAGGTGGTCCATCCCCCGCACCGTCAGCTTGCACATTCCGCCGGAGGGCCAGTAGGGCTCCAGGCCGACGCACTCACCGGTAAAGATGACCTCCGTCTTGGAGCTGTAGCCCATCTCGATGGTCATGGCGTCGCCGATCTTGTGTCGACCACCCGCGAGCACCCCGGTCTTCGAGCCTTCGGGCGTGTTCTTAAAGGTGATCGTCGCCATGTCGAGCTTGTCCACCTCAAGGTCCACAACCACGGTGTCGATCTCTAAGCTCTCCAAGCCCTTGATCGTCTCGTCATCGATCGTGATCTTGAACTCATAGCGCTCGTTTGGGTCAGTCCCCATGACCGTCTACCGAATCCGCGGAACCCGCAGGATGCTCCCAACGGGGAGGGTCCGGGGGTCTTCGATGTTGTTGGCCGAAGCGATCGGCCGCCAAGCCGCAGCATCGTCGTAGTGCGAATAGGCGATGGACTGCAAGGTGTCGCCTGGCTGGACCCGGTAGGCCTTCTCATGGTCCGGGCTCTGCATCTTTGTCCGGTCCTCCATCATCTTCTTGGTAGCGAACTCGGTGAAGTTGCACTGCATCTCAGCCCGCACCGGCGTGCCGCTGGAGTTGAACATCTTGTAGATGGTGGAGAAGGAGGAGAGCACCCAAACGATGTCCTTGTCGCTGGTGACCTTCAGGCCCTTGCCCCAGCTGAAGAGCACCTTCTTCGGCTCGTGCTCCTCGCCGTAAACCAGAGAAAGTTCCTCGACCTCACGGGTCAGCTCCCGCACGTCCTCGTCGGACTCGTAGGTGTCGAAGAAGAGGGTCATCTCCAACTTCATCGGGTCACCACCCTGCCACTCCTGGGGCGGGAGATCCCATTTGTCCTGACCCTCGGCTTTCTGCCAGCCAGAGCTCTTACTCAGCTTGTAGGTCCGAGGGTAGAACTGAATCTTGATCTCGGTGCCGCCGCTAATGCTGCCGCCGTCGAGGTCCTTGCGCTTGCAGACTTTGAAGATGCCTTTGGTCGTGCCACTCATGGCGAACTCCTTGACTGGGTTAGAGACCCGAGTCCTGTCTATTCCTTCTTCTCTTCGACGCCGCTATGGGAAATGGTAATCGACTCAACCGCCATGTCCGAGGAGGTGGCGTTCATCGACATCCCTTCCCAGCTCCTGGGGTAAGCGTCCTTGACGTTCCAGGTAGCGACCGTCGTCGAGTTGTCCCGGTTCTTGAGGGTAATGGTGATGTTTCGGCGAAGCTTGTCCTTGTCGTTGGTGACGACGGCGTTCCACCACTCCCAGAGGCTGTTGTCGGTGGCCACACCCTTCTTCAAGGTGAGGGGACCCCACTTCACCTGACCTGGGAACTTGTGAGTGCGGTCGTTGACGCCGCCCTCAAAGACCTCGAACTCTTCGACGTCCCCCTTGAGGCCTGAGACCTCCCGGAACATCCCTTTGATTCCACTGGTCTTGTCGATCTCCACCAGGAAATTGAATCCAGAAAAGGGATCGGCGGCATGGTCTTTTACGGGACTGGCCATCGCAGCTCCTGATCGCTACTCGTCAACTACGGCATCGCCGTAGGTGAGCTTTAGGTGAACAAATTCATTGGTTTGGACAGGCTTGACCCAGATATCGACCATGATCTGGCCGGCATCGACGACGTATTGGGGGTTATTCTCTTCGCCGCAATACACCCGGTAGGCCTCTTCGGGGGTCTCCCCATCCAGAGCGCCCTTCTCGAATAGATCCTGGAGGAAGTACTCGGCGTCCCGCGTGATCCGGTGACGAAGCCCCTCGTCGTTGTTCTCAAACACAGCCCACTGGTTGTCGACCTCGATCTGGCGACCGATGTAGCCCATGAGACGCCGTACGTTGACGAACTGCCAAGCGTCCAGCTCGCACAGGGTCCGTGCTCCCCAAACGACAATCCCTTGGCCAACCCGGGTCTGAAGCAGGTTCACGCCTTCTCGCCGCAGCAAGTTTTGGGGGCCCTCGTCGAGATGCACAGTGAGGTCCATCAGCTGCCTTACCGACTCGTTGGCCGGCGGCTTCATGGCACCGTAGGGGCCGTTCTCCCCGTCAGACCGGGCGTAAACGCCAGCCACCGCGGCGCTGGGCGGCAGATCGAGGCCCTTGAGGCTCTTAATCCACGGCCAGTACAGAGCCAACGAACTGAGGGTGACTTCCTGGCGCTTGAGAAGGCCC
Organism: uncultured Rickettsiales bacterium; assembly: GCA_964596025.1. GTDB lineage: Bacteria > Myxococcota_A > UBA796 > UBA9615 > UBA9615 > CAZQTQ01. The sequence continues at coordinate 1,022 of CAZQTQ010000155.1, read as the reverse complement.
CGGGTCTCATCGAGTGCGTCGATGGTCATCGCCACCTCGACCGGGATGTCCTCCCGCTTTGACCACTTTTCTTCCCGGTACCAGGGCACAAGGAAGGACGCGCTGAGTTCCTCTTCGGTCAACTCGACGCCCTCGGCGCGGGCGCGCTTGATCTCTTCGTCCTGAAGGATGCGCAGCGGAGGCGCGCTGTCGGCAACCAGGAAGCGGTTGCCCGTCTTGCGGCAGAACCCGGCCACTTCGGCCCAGATCTGCGGCACGAGATGGACCTGAGTGGTCCAGACCTCAGGCAAGACCAGTTGGTTGATCTCGCCTCCGTTGTAGTCCTCAATGCGGTCCATGGCCCAGGCATAGAAGGCACGGATGGCCGTGACCTCGCGGTCCTCCGCCACCTGCATGACGTCCACTCCGTCGCCCAAGGCCATGGGGTCGAAAGACGGTACGAAGAAGTCCAGGTCCAGCAGGTGCAGGGTGACGCCGCCATTGGCGAAATAGGACCGGGCGCA
>CAZQTQ010000155.1:0-509 GCA_964596025.1 uncultured Rickettsiales bacterium | reverse complement strand
GCGCAGGCCGGCTGACGGGTTCGGAACTCGCCAGTAAAGGCATCCTCCTGCCAGCGATCGAGCTGCGCGTGGCGGAGGATGAAGAGACAGTCGGCACCGTCAGGGGAGCCAGGAAGCGGCTTGAGGCGAAGGGTCTCTACCTCGGCGCCATCGCTGGCCTCCGGAGGCTCAGGCAACCTGCGAACGCGAACAAAACAGCAGACGTCGGTCCGGACCTCCGTGTCGTCCGGTACTTGGATCCCCACATCCCCCAGGATCAACCCGGGTGCGAGGTCGTTGCTTTCGGATTCCATGCCTGGCCAGTCCATGCTGCTTTCTCTTCCGCCTTAGGAGCCGCCGAAGGACTTGTTGATCCTGCGGTTGATCGACGCGATCTCCTTAGCCCACATGTGTCGCTCCTTATGAGACAGATTCATGATCTCCTCCGGAGCCCAGTGGAAGTGATAGGCGATGTACGCTACCTCCTGGTGGAGACGATCCAGGGGGTAGCGAACTATTCCCCCAGGCTG
>CAZQTQ010000154.1:0-9210 GCA_964596025.1 uncultured Rickettsiales bacterium | reverse complement strand
TCGACTGGATTAAAGGCGCCTCCTCCGATTTGTCCCAACTGATCGTGCAAGAGAGCCGCCTCGGTAGCCGCCGCTGTCTGACGCTTGCGGACACCCTCCGCCGCCCCAGCAAGACGTTCACGCCGAGCTGAACTCCGCCGCAACGTCTCCTCCAGTTCGTCGGCTAGACCTTCGGACATTGCCATTCCGGTCCGCGCCAACGAACGGGCTTGCTCACGCGGTGCCTCGACCTCCGCACTGGCCGCAACCGACTGGTCCATCGCCTCCAACTCCATCGCAACCGTCCGAAGGGACTCAATAGTCTCCTGTGGGTGGCCCGAGGTCCATGCTTCCTGGGCTCCGGCGTGGAGCCGGCTGATGCGTCTCATGCGCTGCTTTACGTCCGCCTGAACGCGAGTAGACAGCCCGGGAGGAGGCAGGGCGTCGAGCACCTCACCGAGCGCACTCATGCGGTCTTCGAACCGACCGCGATCGGCGTCCGACATCGCCTCACCGGAGCCGTGGGTACTCTCCAGCTCCCGGGTCGCCTCCAAGATCTCCTGCTCCTCCAGCTCCAACGCTTCCGTACGCTCCAAAGCTGCCGTCAACTGCTCACGCAAGACGTTGGCCTCCTGTCCACCCGCCATTGCGCCGTCGCCCTGCTGGAGTTGGTCCTGGAGCTGCGCGACCGCGTCCAGTGTCTGGCGGACCAGCTCAAGCGCTTTATCAAAGTGGCCCGCTTGGATGAGTTGGGCCAGGTTGCGGCTCTGCTCCGGTCCAAGGTCTTGAGGCACCCGGTTGACGAAGCTGTCCCTTGGACCTCGGCTCCGATCACTCATCATCTGTTGCAACTCGGTGAGCCGCTGCTGCAGCTCCTCCAAAGCTGCTTCGAGGGCTTCATCCACCCTCTCTCCCTGGGACGCCTTGCGAAGGAGAGAGGCGAGGTCCGCCAGCTCAGGCTCCAGCTCCCCCAGGGCGCGCTGAGCTTCCCCACCCCTATGGAGGTCTGCGAAAGAGGCAAGATCCAGGACGAGTCGCTCGAGCTCAGACACGACCGGTTCGCGCTCGGCAACCCAGCGGTCGTAGCGGTAACGAGGGACGACTGGTCGCTCGACTCGCCGAACTTCCGCCTCGAAGACCTCTTGGAATCGGCGCCAGCGGCGGACGACATTGTCGACCCCTTGTCCGATGCCCACGTACTGGTCTTGCCGTTCGAGTTCATCGCGACGCATGGCCTCATGGAGGACGTCCGCCGTCTGAAAGACCTCAGCAGCGAAGGCCGCATGCTCCTCGTAGAGCGCAACCAGAGAGCTTCGACCCAGCTCCGACGGACCCCTCAACTCCGCGCGTAGCAGAGACGCGAGCAAGTCGAGGCCCTGGTTGAGGAGCTGCTCCTTCAGTTGAAGTACGCGGCGGTGATGGTCTCGAAGAGTAGGCACGTACACCGAGATAGGCCGAGAACGGGTCACCTTGGGGCCAGAAACGGTGTCGTTGTCCTTCGCCTCAATCACCAGGGCCAGTTCACCACCCAGAGCTTTGGGATTCTCAGAGGGCGACCACCGGGTCGTGCCCGACCATTCGGCCGATTCGAACGAGGAAGCAATGGGATGGGAACTTACCTCCCGTCCCTTTTGGAGTACGACAAGGCGAAGTTCGGTCAGACCGAAGTCGTCCCAAGCCTGAAGATTGAGAGTTAGGGACTGGCCAGGGCGAAGTTCGTGGTCACCAGGCGGTGCTTGCACCTCGAGGGATGGTGCCCGATCCGGCAGCACCTCGACTCGGAAGCTTCGAGTCCATGCAGTACTTCCCCGACGTCGGGCAGCGAGGCGGTAGCTCGATTCCTGGCCAGACACGAACTCGATGGAGAGCTTGCTTCCACTCACGCTCCCGTCGACAGACCCGCCCGAAGGCCAATGAAGTCGAAGACCTTGAAACTTGGTCGGGGCATCCGCCTGCCACGCGACCCGCGTCCCCGGAAGCGCCTGAAAATCGCCTGAAGTGCCGTCCAGGACCCAAGGACTCCGGCCGGTATAGGCCGGCGGCTCCAGACGAATCCGTAGGTTGCGGACCTGCAACGCCGCCTCGCTTCCAGTCCGATCCGAGGAGGCCGAGTCGCCGACCCTAGACCACGCAGCAAGAAGCTCCTGCCCACGTTCTGGGGCAACGAAGAGCCAGGCCAACCCGAGCAGAAGCACCAGGGGACCGACCAGGACACTGCGCCCGACGACCGACCAGGGAAGAGCTTCTCGCAGGTTCAGAGCTGCCGCGGCGCCTTCCGCGGACCGAAGATGAGCCTCCACGAAGAGGGCCTCGGGTTGCATGGCCGGATTCTCAGCCTCCGCGTGCCCCCATTTTGTCCTAGAAGACCGGCACAGGTCGACGGCCACGTGAAGGGCATCTGCGGTGGCTGGAACCCGATCGTCCAAGGCTCTCGCGAGGCGCAGGTCGTCGCGGGTCCTGCTCCATACCGGGTAGAGGCTCCAGGCCAGCGAACCAGCCGCGGAGAGCCCCGCACAGACGACCCAGAGGGACGGGCCGCCCAGGAAGGGAGAGTGGCCTACAGCAGACGCCCCGAGCGCCAAGCAGAGAAGGAGACCCGGTCCCAAGCAGGCCCAGGCGCAGCCCACAACCAGGGCCTGTACCCGGCGGCGCAGGCGACCCTGGCGGAGTAGACCCCGCAGGGCCTCAGGAAGGGACTTGGCGGGCTTCATCGCGCTTACCAGCCTACAACCAATGAGGCGCCTCGCCGATTCCCGACCGCGCGCGAAATCTTGGACGGCGGAATTGGCGCGAACTGCTAGGGGCGGACGAAGTGAAGTTCAGAGGCCATGTCAAAACCCGCGGTAAAGGCATCGATTGAGCCCACCTCGCCGACCCGCCGGATGAGATCGGCACGAACCGAAGGGTCGTAGCCCCAGCGCTGACCGAGGCCCACTCCCAAGCCGTGCAGGTAGTCGGAGGGCTCGAGGGGCCCCAAGCGCTCGACGAGGCGTAGGGAGCGTTCGGCCTCGGCTTCGGCCGACTGGAGCTGGCGGTAGGTGTATCCGCTCATGGCCCCGAGGGCCCAGGAGAGGGCACGCAGCCGCTCGTTGGGGAGGCCTTCTTGGACCCAGCGTCCCCACGATGGGCGAGCTTGCTCCAGATCCTCGTGCAGTCCCCAAAGCAGGTCGCTGCGGGCCAAATAGACCTGTCGCCAGAGCTCAAAGCGGAGCTCGGGTCCGGCGGAAGCAAGAAGCCTTCCGAACGGGTCCTCGGCAGCAGGAGATCCTGGGTCGAGGACTGTGGGCTGGGTCCGAGCGACCAGGGACTGCAACACCACCCATCGCTCCTCCCGACGAAGTCCTGAGAGCCAATCCTCCAGCGCCCTCAAGTCGCGAACTGGGGGAGCATTTCCGACGGATTCGCCGTAGGTCTTGCCCGCCACGTGGAGAAAAACTCGTAGGGCGAATCTGTGTTTATTCTCGGATGATATCTGTGAAAAGTGCATGTCCTGCTTTAGGTCTGGCATCGGGGGGACGGGAAGGGTTCCGCGTCCCTCCAATGCCGCGTAGTCAACCGCCACTCGGCTCAGCGGTTCCAACGAGGCCTTCCCATCGGTAAGGTCCGAGACGAAAGCGACACCGCCCACCCCGAGCAGCACAGAAATCCCGAGACGAGCCATCCAATGCTGGGTTCGTGAGCCAGCTAGGCCCGACAACAAGACAGGTGCAGCCAGAAGGGAGAGGATGGGGATGAGCGGAACGAAGTAGCGCAGGTTGTTCCCTGGGACCGGCGCTGGCGGAGGTACTGGGCCCTGGATCGGTGCCAACACGACGAAGAGGACCAGGTAGAGAACAGCCATCCCTCCGAGCGCCGGCACCAAAGGGGCCCCACCGGGCGAAGTCTGCCGCTGGGTTGATGTCCCAGCCCCTGGTTGCGGTCGGCGAAAGACCGTCCGGAAAAACGCGAATCCACCGACACCAACCAGCCCGGCCTGCACCAGAGCGTAGACGAAGCCTGGCACCGGACTCTCGGGGCCAAAGCTCGGGTGGAGAAACGAAGTCCAATAGCTCGGCCCGAGAAGGAACATCAGGCGATCCCACGGGCTAGGTGGTCCCGCCAACAAGGCCCCTAAGCCCCGGCCGTACACGGCGAGGGGGGGCTCTGCCGTGATGAGGCCCTCGGCTCGAAGTACGATCTGGGTCAGGACCAAGGGAGCGAGACCCAAGAGCAGTCCCAGGACCGCTGGCAAGCCCTGCCGAAGAACGCCCAACAGTCCCCGGCTTCGGCAAACCGTCACAGCCCAGAGGCCGAGCAGAACGGGCACGGCAAAACCAGAGGAATACGAGAACCAAAAGGCCAGCCCGAGGAGAAGCCCCACGAGAAAACCGTCCCGTGCCCGACCGCGGACAATCCAGCCCTGCCAGACGAGGGTGGCGGCCAGAACCAACACCATCACCTCGTAGTGGCTGCCGAATGACACAACCCCGTTCTCCCGGTAGAACCCTGGGGCGACGACCAGCACAGAACATCCGAGGGCAGCAGCCCTCCAGTTGTACTGCCGAGAGAGAATCAGCCAACTCAGGAGAAGGAGCCCCAAGCCGGCGAGCAAGCCCAGGAGACGCCAAATGGCCAGACTCGGTCCAAAGACGTGAAAGAGCGGAAGAACCAGCAGGGTCTCTGCGGTGCAGCCTCCGCAGAAGCTCATATACTGCAAGGCCGGCAGATCCCAGGGATGTCCCGCATCGATCAGCGCAGCGACGGTTGGAGTATGGAGTTCTTCGTCTGTGACACGGCCGCCGACGACAAAGAACATCCGGAGATAGCCAAAGACAAACACGCTGATGAGGGACGGAAGCACCCACTGGGGGGCCCTCGCTTCCGGCAGCGATCCTGGGCTGCCCTCAACCATCTTGGATCCTCCTGGCACGATGCCGGAAACAGGGTAACCAAAGGGGCGACCGGTCTCCACCGGCCCCAGCAAGACGGAGCGTTGGCGTGAGTGTGCGTGAGTGGCTCCATGCGCAGCTAAGGTGCCCTCTCCGGGCAGCCGTCTTGGCGGCTGGACTCTTCCTGGTTCTCCGCACGGTTCTCATCCTCTCCGCACCAGACTCATTGGTCCTCTTCGACCAAGCCACATGGAAGCATGCCGATCTCGCGCGGGATCTAAGCAACGGCGACCTCCCCTCCCCATCTGACTTGGCGGGCCTCGCTTGGAGTGACTTCAACTTTCACCAGACTGCATTTATCCCCTACTGCCTGGGCTTCGCCCTGTTCTCCCTGCTCTTTGGCACCGGATACTTCTCCCTCTACCTCTACTCAAGTCTGTTTTCGGCCCTGGGAGTCGGAGCATGGACCTTCCTCTTGCAACGCTATGCCGTCCGTGGCACAGCAGTGGCCTTTGCGCTGTCGGCCGCGCTGCTCCCGATCCCTGGAGCGATGCTGCAGACCCGCCCTTGGTCGGGACACGTCGAAGCCTACGGCCTTGCAACCCTGGCCCTCGCCCTAGCCCTCGGAGCCGGGGGTTTGTGGCGCGGCTCGAGGCTTCGAGCCGCAGCAGCAGGACTCACAGCGGGCGCGAGCCTGAGCTTGTCTCCTCTCGCTGCCCCCCTCCTCGCAGCAGCTCTTATCTCCGCTGTCCTCACGAAAGGAGCGATTCGCCGCCTCCCAAGGGACCACTGTCTGATCGCGGGGGCGGGAATTGGCCTAGGCCTCTGCCCCTACTTCGCCCGCTTTCTATTTGCGGGCCGTTCGGCCGGAGAAATCCCCGTGCTGGAGTTCGGTTCTTCCCTTCCCGCGCAAATCCTCAGCGGCGAGAGTGGGCCGACTTTCGGCGAAGCCTTCTGGCCACCACTTCATCTGGTGTTCCACCCAGACTCAGTAACCCAAGCCCACGCCTACGGCGGCCTACCCAACGGCGACTCCGTCCTTGGGAACGCCGCTCTGATTGTGGCAAGCCTGCTCTGCCTTCTTTGGGCCTGGTGGACCCCGAAACGTCGGGAACGAATGCTGGCCCTCCTCCTGGGAACTGCGCCCTGGATGATCCTTGCGTTCGTAGGAGCATTCGGCCCTGATCTCGCCTTGCGCTACCTCAACGGGCTCTACCTTGTCGGAGCTGCTGCTCTCAGCTGGGTCGCCGCGGCAGGCTGGGCCCGGATGCGTCGCAGCAGATCCCGAGCCATTCGGTCGCTCTACGCCTTTGCCGTCCTCCCCTGGGTCCTCTGGCTCCTGCTCGGCGTACAGGGCCTCACGCAGGTTATCGACGTCGACCGCTGGGGAGCAGCCTTGCGCTTCGACCCGGGTCGCTTGGTTGCCTCTACCGGACTTCGGGTCATGCCCCCTCCGTCACTTTGGGAGGACACCCTGGCCTTCCTGGAGCACCGACGCCCCAAGTCTGCTCTCCGAAGTGCGGTCGGCTTCGATCAGCCGTTCCGGCCCCAAGACATCATGTCCGCCGCGGGATGGCAGACCCACCCCCACCTCACCCGCGGGAGCATCCGCGACCTACTCCTGTCGCTTCCAGCGGAACACGAGGGCCACAGTGAGCAGCCATCACCAGCCCGAAACGCCGGCTGGGCGCTCGCCATGGCGGTCCAATGGAACGCGGAGGCGTTCCGGGCACAGATGGCAGAAGTGTCCGCCGGCAAGTCACGCTGGGAAGCACTGCGCGGTGCCGCAGAAGGGGCCGGCTACAGCGGGGAACCTCAGGAACCCTGGCAAATCTCCTTTCCTGAAGCAGAAGACCGTGCGGCCGTTCAGCAAGGATGGCGAGAGGGGTTTGATGCACGTCCTGGCCCGCCTGGCGGGGCGCCTCCGCTATAGTCCGAAGACGGGTTCGTGGTGAGGTCCTTCGCCCAAGTCAACATCCCTTCTTCACCAGCCTGGCGCAGCCCCAGAACCTGGCTTCCGCTCCTGATCATATTGGTCTACGCGGGTGGCCTGCTGACTTGGTTTGCCGCCAACGACAACCGCCCACCGAACGACCACGACGATTTCTACACCGCCATTCTGGTCGATGAGCTTCCAAGGTACCGAGCGGCTTCGATCCCAGAACGAATAGACCTTCTTGGGAACTACTTCTTGGACCGGGGTGGGCGCCAGCTCCATCCACAGCTGGCACAGACGTGGCTCTATGCTGCGCTCGGCACCTTCGGGACCTCACGATTCGTCTTCCGACTGGCCAACCTGCCCTTCCTGCTCCTGCTCGTCTTCGGAACCTACGCAATGGCCCGACTCTACCGGGGCCACGCACTCGCTCTTCTGGCCACCTGGACGGTCGCCACACTGCCAATCCTCACCAACTACAGCAGGAAGTGGGACATTCAGTTCCATGCCGCGGCTTGGACCCCAATCACTCTGGCCGTTGCCCTCCAGGTTCTCCGAGCCGAGCCGAAGAATCGCCAGCGGTGGTGGATAGCCCTCGGCGCCCTTCAGGGCGTGCGCTGCTACACCCACCCGATCGTGGTACCGGACATCCTGGTGATTTTCGGGCTGCTCGCCGCCCTCCAACTCCTGCGTTGGCGGGAGGGAATAAAGCGGATTGCCGTGGGGCTGCTGCAGCTCCTTAGCTCGGTCTTTGTCGCCGCCACAACTGGGGCTTGGTACTTCGGCTACCTATATAAATTTACAGGAGAACCAGGCTATTCATTCAGGAATTACTATAGGATTCGTCAGAGCTACATGGACGGGGGTTGGTTCCTAGAAGCCGACCTCGCTTCCTACTGGGTGCTGGTCGAGGATCTCCTCCGAGAAATCCAGTGGATTCACGCGATGCCCGCGGCCTACGCTCTCCTGCTCCCGGGCTTCCTGCTCCTCCCGATCCTTCTGTTACCCCACCCCGAGCAGAACGACCGCAGCGAGGAAGCCGAAGAGGCTCGTCGTTGCCGTAGGAGCACCCTGTTTCTGCTGGGAGTTGTCGGCGCACAGAGCGTGCCGGTCCTGCTGGGCACGAGCAACCGGGCCTTTCTGAACGACTGGCTCTTCCTCGCTCCCACCGTGGTCGTACTCAGTCTGGCCACCCTGCAGCGTTTGGCTTGGGCCCTCTCGACACGAGGCAGGATCCTCGCCTCTCTTTGGACAAGCCTTCTGATCGCTCAAGGCCTCTTTGTCACCCTGTACCCGCTGCGCCTTTCGGCCCAAGGACCCGATCCCATCGAACAACCGCAGCTCTACGAAGGCGAGCTGGCTTGGTCCTTCACTCGCTCCAGCTCAGGGCGCCACTACACCACTCACCACCTCGTGAGCCACAAGGTCTACCCGGGAGAGGCTCTCTCTGGGGTCCTGTGGACCAAAGAACGCTCCGGAAGCCGGGCACGAATAGGCCTTGCCGATCTTAGCTGGGATCCCCAGGTCGGCGGCCGCCCAGGATGCCGCCTTGGCGATCCGATGCGGTCGAACTCCTTTCATTGGGGACCACCCGAGGGAATGCAAGCCCCCACTAAGGTCCCCTCCCCTTGGCCCTTTGTCTTCCAAGGCTTCGATGGAGTCGAGTGGAGCTCAATCGACCAGCCGCGTTCAGAGGATCTTAACGGCGAACTCGATGGCGTCGTCGTGCGACTTTGGGTTGAACGATCGAGCATGTGGGCCGATGACGAGACGCCCTGCCGGCCGGTAGAGCGGCTGCCTCCCACCCTGTTGCGGGGAGCCCATGCCTTCCTGAGCGGACGGAAGGTCACGGGAGACAAGCAAGTCTACGTCCAGGACCCCACGGGGTGGCTCCTCGGGGCCGTCGTGGACTGGACGCGAGAGCCCAACTACCTGGGCGGTGCCATCATCGTCGGCCTCTGAGGGCGGAGGCTCCGGAGAACTCCAGAGTAGGCCACCGCATTTGCTCTTACTTAGGGGGCCTCTGAACCAGCTCGACTTGCAACTGGAGGCCGACCTGCGGAATGAGCTCGTAGCCGCTCAGGGAGGCCATGAGCCCCTCCATTTCTGGCTCCGTGAGGAGGTGCCTTAGGTTCCCGAGCGGAGTCCCAGTTTCGACGACATGTAGACGATCTGGCGCCCGACGTTCAACCCGGACCTCCAGCGGGAAATCGACGCTCTTCTGGGCAAGCTGGAGGGACAGATCGATCCGGCCGCCAAAGGACGCCCCGACCGTACTGGGGGCTGAGCCTAGATCGCCGCCGAGGACGAGGAAGGACAGGCTGCTTTCGAGGCCTGCTGCGGACTCCCGGAGTGCCCGTAGGATCCGCTGGGCGTGACCAGGCCCTTCGCTATGCAAGCGCTTCAGGTCGAGCTCGATTCGTCCGC
>CAZQTQ010000153.1:0-9212 GCA_964596025.1 uncultured Rickettsiales bacterium | reverse complement strand
GCCGGAGGGCTGAAGCCCTGCTGTGCCGGAGGGCTGAAGCCCTGCTGCGCCGGAGGGCTGAAGCCCCCTTGCGGAGCCGGAACGGAGGACGGAGGAGGCTCGGGCCCAGGGGCAGGAGCCTCAACCAACGGAGAACTCGTCGGAGGGCTGGGCTCCGGAGAGGCTACCGGCTCAGAAGCAGCAGTCGACTCCACCTTGGACTCGGCGGGACTGGGGGAGGCCTCGACCTCTTCCCCCGCCTCGGCAATGCCCAACTCCACCAGTGCCTCTCGAGTCGTGTCCCGCAAGGGGTCCAGCTGAACCACCGTCGCCGCTGGCGAGGGCTGAACCACAACGCCGGTCAACAGCACCTGCGCACTGCCAAAGCCAGGCCGGAGACGAACCGTCACCTGCTTGCCTTCGGACGGCATGGGGTGCAGCGCCCCCATGAAGATCCCGTGCTTTAGGTGCCGACTCCACTGCCTCTCGAGGGCCGTCGGAGTAGGAACATCCAGGGTGAATTCAGACACAGGATCCCCAGGCTAGCCCACAGGGGCAGAGTCTGTGTCCCCCTCCAACGCCTTTGGGGGAGGGACTTCAGGAATGGGCTCAGCCAGGTAGTCCTCCATCGCCAGAGCAGCGCGATGGTTCCAGAACCAACGAAAGGAACCCAGCAGCAAGAAGAAGACGCCCAAACCTAAAAGCACGGCGGTCGTTCCCGTCTCACCGAGGGGACCACCGAAGGCCCCCATCAGTATCTTCCCCTCAATCGCGTCGGTGTGGGTGTTATGGACGTAGACGAAACCGCCGATCACCAAGAAGGCCACGCCGACAAGCAAGTTACGCATATGTGCATCCTCCCAACTTAGAACTGGATTTTCCAGACCACTTCAGCCGCGCCCTCGAGGCGGTCCCCGATGCGGGTCTCGAAGTAGATCCGAGGCGTGATTTGGACCTCCAACTGGCCTTCGACCCGATTCTGCCCCTCCTTGGCTCCCCAGCGAAATCGTGTGAGGAGGAAGACATTGGGACCAAGAGATTTTCCGGCTTCCAGGGAGCCCGACCGCACATCCTCCCCCAACTCTACCGACAGCGAATCGACGGGGACATAGCGCCCAAAGGCCTTGGTGCCAAAGCCGGCCAAGGCGCCCGCGACTCCCGAGAGGGCCTGTGATCCCTCCGCCGTCGACAGCTCGGACAAGGGTTTGCCGGTCAAGAGCACGCTCATCATGTCGGCTTGATCCTCGAACACCTCGGACTCGAACCGGATGCTGGGGCTCGCCATGCGGTCCGTCACGACGACCGTCACCCCGCCGTAGCGGCTCTTGTGGGTGGCGCGCAGGTTGAGTTGGCTGTCGGGCAAGCGACCGACAAACTCAATCGCGCTGTTCTCCTCCACCTCGAAGTCGCGGGTAAGCACTTCCAGCTTGCTGCCCCGCTTTACGAGGATGGGTCCCACGACAGTAAGGGTCTCGTCGCTCCACTGCAGGTTGACCTCGCCACCAAGGTTGAGATTGGGCTCCACGCTGCCCAACAGGCTCAGGGCCTCCATGGCCTCCCCCCCCGGACCCGCAATGCCCAGGGCCAGGGCAACGTGCACCTGGTTGCCCAGCCGCAACTTGAGATCCATCTGGCCGCTCTTCAAGAGCCGGTCGACAGCCGTGGGCTCCTCCCCGACCTCGGCCTCGACCTCGGCGGCTCGCTCGCCGGGCCCCGGCCGGCTCTCTGTCCGGTGGACGGCAAGTCGATCGGGCAGGTCCAGGGCCTGCACTTGCCGACCCGTCTCCGACCGCCCCAGCGATACATCGACGACCGGCAGGGTGATGTCTCCGGTCGCTTTCAAGGCCGGGTAATAGCCGCCAAGCGACAGCGAACCGTCTACCTGGGCTTTGATTTGCTGCGTCGAAGAAGCCCAGACCCTGTCCAAGACCACGTCCAGCTCCGTCCATTTCGGCGAGAGACCCGAGAGGCGCATGGTCCCGCGGGCCCGCAGACTGCCCGGCTTCGCCCCGACCTGCGCCCTCCGCACCAGATCGATGGGGTTTCGGAGCTGAGGCATCGTCTCAAACGACAGCTCATCGAGCGAAAGCTGCTCGGCTTCGAGGCGGCCATCGAGGCGGAAGTCCTCGTAGCAGACGCTCGTCACCTCGTGGCAAAAGCGACCGCCTGCCATCTCCAAGCTCAGGTTCGGCTGGGGCGAGCGCAACGAGCCCTTGACCCGGCCGTCCACCCGAATCAGACCTTCCACCTCAGTAGTTCCCGGAACGAAGGCGAGCAACGGCGCCAGGGGGAAGCCGTCGCCCTGCAGCTCGATGTCGAGGTCCTCCTGTCCGAACAAGCGCCCGAGCTCGAGGTCCGGTGTGAGCTTCAACGGGAAGGTGGCCCCACCTTCGCCCGCGAGGCCCCCGCCGTGCTCAGGCACCAACGCCACCCGTGCCCAGAGCCGCTCATCCCGGAGAGACGCTTCGGCCCGGACCTCGGTCAAGACCTCGGTTCCCGCCCGGCCGTCCAGGAGCTCCAGCTCCAGATCGAGGGCGGGATTGGACGCATCACCCGCCGCGTGAAACTCCCCACGGAGGGCGCCGGTCAAGGGCTGGAGCGCTGGTGCCAGCAAGTGGACCAACGGCATCGGAAGAGAGCGGATGCGGGCACCCAGCTCCAGCTCGGCAAGGAAGGGGTGGGCGTCTCCGGCCCGATGGTCCTGGGGCCCAAGGCGATGGAGGAGCGCCCGACCGACCGGCGCCTGCGCGCTCCCGAAGAACTCGAGGATCCGCCCATCTGCGGCAGTACGGAGCCTCGAGTCCTCGACCTGCAGGGTGTCCCCGCTGAGCACGAGCCCCAGTTGTCCCTGAATGCGTCGTCCGCCGAGGCTCAAGTCCGACAGGCGAAGGTCGGCGCGCGCCGTGGGCTGGACCAGCTGGCCACTCCACTGGAGGGCCCCGCGGACCGCCCCCTCCTCGGCGGAGGCTGGCACCTCAATCCCGAACACAGCCGCCCACTGCGCAACGCTCGAGCGGGGCAAGTCGACGGTGCCCTCGACCGAGCCCTCGGGGTCCAACCAAAAGGGGAGGCCCCGGCCGTCCACCCGCAGGCGAAGGGGGAGCGTCTGCAGCTCCAACGCCAGGATCTCGCCGACCGAGGCCGTGCCGCTGAGCTGACCATCCTCTGCGCCAAAACGGAGGCTCAGATCGGTCGGCCCGGCCTCCCCTACCTCAAGTCCCTCAACGGCAGCCGAGAACTCCAAGGCGGGGCCCTTAGACGGCCCGGCTAGGCGCAAACGCACTTCGTCGATCCGCCCGGAGAATTTCGGCAGATCGGCCGGAGCGCCCGAAAGACGAAGCAGCTCCAGCGCCAGCGGCCGAAGCGCCTCGAGATCGGCGCTCCTGAGCTTTGCGGTCGCAGCGACCTCCGTGGCCGGGTCGTAGAGACCCTGCGTGACCAGCGTCCCCGGCTGCAGCTCGACCACGACGTTGTTCCACTGCACAGCCGAGCCTCGCACTTTGAAGTCGAATGGGCGCGCCGTCTCCAAGAGCTGAGAGCCCGCCAGAAGGTCGGCTTGCCCCTCCGTGAAGCGAAGGGTCGGAAGGCGGCTCCAGTCCGGCCGCCCCGTGAGGCTCGCGAGAAGCTCGGCCCCACGGCTCGCTTGCAGCTCGACCGAGGCAGCGAGTCCGTCAACCTGGGCCCGCAGCGAGGCCTGCTGCAGGCGCTGCTGGCTGCCGTCACCGATGTGCTTGACCTGAAGCGATAGGGGGCCGTACACCGACGGAATGTCGTCGGTTCCCAGGCCCTCTAGGCGCAGATTCCAGTCGCCGGTCACCTGGCCCACGGCCAGGCCCTTGCCGGTGATACGAGAGGCTTGAAGGACGCCGTCCGTGCTCAGCTCCAGCCCCTCTTCCGCACCCCAATGAAGAGCCCATTGCCCCTGAAATCCCGCTGTACCTGCCGGCACCTGAGGGCCCAAGAGCGGCCGCAGAGCCTGCAACTCGGGGAGCTGGACCTCCACTTGACCCGATGCTTCCCGCGCTTCCAGATGAACCCTGGCGAGGCCCGATGCTTCCCCTCGATAGGCTCCAACTTCCCAGGCCTCGATCCCAATGTCCTTGCCCTCAATCAAGGCCCGGGCGTGGACCCGATCGAGGCGAACCCCAGCGACATCGAGGGCGCTTAGATCGAGGTCCAGGCTGCCCGCGATCGCCTCAGCCGAGGCTCCGCTCCCCGCCCACTGCAGGCCGCCCGACAGGGGGGCCTCCAGCGGAGTGTCCTCCCGAAGGAGCGCGTTGACATCTACCGATTCAAGCTCGATCCGGGCCCGGTGGCGCAGGACTTCACCCGAATCCACGTGGATCTCCGGCAGACCAATACGCCCACCGCCCGGAGTCCCAATGCCTCCGTCCAACTGCAGATGCTCGAGGGGCCCCTGCGCCCGGAGGTCGAGGGCAACGGTGCCGGTCAGAGGCAGCTCGGGAGCCAGCCGCCGAAGGTCGTCGAGGTGGAAGGCGCCTGTGCGCACTACGAGGTCAAGCCGCGGAGTACTGAGCTGCTCGACCCGACCCGAGACCTCCATCCGGGTTCCCTCCCAACGCAACACAAGGCCCTTGGTCTCCAGGTTGCTGTCTTCCAATACGGCGGAGCCCCTCACGCCCACGGCACCCGCAGGGAAGGGCTCTTGCACCTGAACCTCCAGACTGACCACCCGAATGTCCTGGCGGCCAGCGGCCAGCGCGTAGTCGCCTTCCAGCGCCACGCCCTCCAACGACAGCTGGCGCTCAGAGAGCCCGCCTTCCAACCGCTTCGACACCTCCAGGCTTCCCCCCCGAAGCTGGACTCCAGCCACCCGAACTGTCCAGGGGGAGGCGGTGGCCGAGGGGGGCTCGGGCTCTGCCGTGGAGGCCTCGACGAATGCCGCCAGCCAGTTGAGGCGGCCGTCGAGGCGGCTCACGACAAAGACTTCGGGCTGGTCGATATCCAGGCGATCCACCGAAACCAGGCGCGACGAAAGGTCCCAGACCTCCCAACTGACCTCCACCCGACGGGCGCGCAGGCACAGCACCTCCTGATCGTCGTAGACCTCAACGTCTTCGAGCACCAGGTGGTGCCCGAGGTGTCCCCGAAAGGAGCCGTATCGGATCTCGCCCGGCAGCCAACTGTTGAGCCAGGGCAGGGCTTCGTCGAAGACCCTTGAGCCGGTCGGCTCGTGCTCCAGCGCCGCATAGATCAGCGCAAGCATCAGCGCCACCACTCCAAGCAGACCGAAGACCGACCCAAAGGCGAGGCGCAGGACCCAGCGCTTGCTGCCGACGACGGCCATCAGAATGCCTCTCCGATCCCGAAGTGGATGTTCCAGTAGGTGGGCCCCTGTTCCTGGTCTTGGTGGACCCAACGCTCGCCGCTGCAGCCCGAGGGCTGATTCGCGCAGCTGCGAAAGGCCTTCGCCGTCCACTCCTCGGGATGGAACGCGACGTCGAGTCGGAGGCGCCCGATGGGCAGCTCATACCGAAGCCCGCCCCCGACGCTGAATTGAAGACCCTCGGGCGGGGCGAGGCCGACTGCGAGGAGCTCGTCCCGGCTCGCCCAGACCCGTCCAAAATCGGTAAAGCCAGCAACCCAGAACTTGCCAAAGGGGTTGCCCCTCAGCTCCAACGAGCCCGTCAGCCCGACCCGCCCACCGAGAGGAACGATGCAATCGGTTCGGCCACAGGTCGTCTCGGCTTCCGCCTCGGGATCGGGAACCGCGCTCTCGACGTGCCGAGGGCCCAGGTACTTGGTCGACCAACCCCGAACCGACCCATCGCCCCCCGCATAGACCCGATGGTTGATGGGAACGGTGTCTTGTCCCTCGTTGTACGGGTGGACGTAGGCTCCGCCCCCCCGGGCCGCTAGCACAATGCGAGGGGTACCGAGGGGAATGTAGCCCCGGAGGTCTCCCTCAATCCGGAAGTAGTGAAGGTCCGAGTCGGCTGGATTTGCCGTCTCGACGAGCTCGAGGTTGAAGAGCAGACCTTTGCCCGCGGCCAAGGCCTGGTCCCGCAGATCGAGTACGAGGCTCTGTCCAAACCACGACAGCAGGTAGCCGTCGCTGAGCGCGAGATCGGGTTGGACCGCCGCAAGCTCGACGAGGCGCTCGTCGGGGAAGAGGTCGTTGTAGCTGAGCGCGTAGTGGAGGTGCAGCCTGAGGGGGCGCAGCGGCGACCAAGTCCAGCCGAGCTCGACTTCAGGCGACCAAAACTTGTAGGCCTTCTCAACCTCCAGCCGGATGGAGGCAGCGGTGTGTAACGACATGGTCCGAACGGGGAAGTCGGGCCAGCGCAGGTCCACCTTGAGGTCACCGATTGGACCGTGGTCGTCCACCCCCAAGAAGGCGTAGCCAACCTTCAGATCCAGCTCCGCCTGCACCAGCCTCCGAAATAGGTTTCGGTGCCCCAGGCCCACCGAAACGTGGCCGTCGATCCGACCGATCTCCCAGCCGGCCCCGCCACCGAACCGAAAGCTGCGGGGCTTGCGTTCGCGCAACTGGATACTAATCGGGACCTTGTCGGCACCGCCCTCGGCTTCCGCAGAGTTCAGCTCCGGAAGGACCGTCACCATGGAGAAGAGTCCCATGTCGTAGATGGCCTGCTGGGTCTCATTCACCCGATCGCCATCGAAGGCCTCCCCTTCTTTCCAGCGAATCAGCCGGGTGATGTAGCGCTCCCGAACCTTGTCCAGGCCGTGAATTTCGGTGGCCCCAAAGAAGGTCTTGGCCCCCGGCACCACCTCGAACCGGACGTCGACGGCCTGGCTCTCGGGGTGAGCATCGATGTGGGTTTGGACCTCGGCGCGGGCAAAGGAACGGGCGTGGAGGCGTCGGAGTACCTGTGCTTCGGCTGCATCCACCCCGGAGAGCGAGAAGCGCCGACCACTCAGGGTCGGGAGCCCCCGGCCCAAAGACCTGCGGAGGGCCTCCTCCTCAACGGGAGGCAGCCCGTCGGCCGCCGAGCCCTCCGCCCCCCCCGACGGGCTCCCAGGACGGCGTATGACGACCTCAGTCGACCGATAGCGGCTGGGCTTGCCCTCCTTGACGCTGTGGATGATGCGGACAAAGAGCGGAGAGCCGTCGGGGCGCATCGCCTTTCCCGGCTTGAGCTGAGAGCCGGTGACCCGAGCATCGAAGTAGCCTCGTTCGGCATAGAAATTGGCGATGCGGGTGCGGTCCTCCTGCCAGGTGGTGCCATCGAGCGTGTGAGCCGGATAGAACGTGATGAACAGCGGGATCCAGTGCAGGGGATGGGTAGCCCGCTGGCCCAGAACCGAGGCGACCTCCTGCCTCCGAAAGGCGTTAACACCCTCCAGGCGAACCCGGGTGACGATTGGCTCTGGATCGGGGCGCTTGAGGGCGGTTCGGGCGGCGCACCCCGACGACAGCAGGACGAGGGTGGCCAGGGCAAGGACCGCCCCCACCCCTCTCGGGTGTGGCGTCCCCGGCCCGCGCGGCGTCAGTTGGGGAGCCCTCCACCGGCGTCGCCGCCGGCTACCGAGCGTCTGAGGGGAGCGATCTCACCGAAGCGCTCCTCGTAGTCGCGCATGCGCTGGCTCAAGAGACCCATCAGCGCCTTGGCGTGCTTGGGGCTCAGCACGATGCGCGCTCTCACCTTCCCTACCGGCTGCTGGGGCTGCACGTAGGCGAAGTCCAAGACGAACTCGGTCTCGTTGCTGCCAACCACCTGCAGATTGCTGTACATCCCCTGCGCCACCTCGTCCTCCACCAAGAGCTTGAGGTTGCCCGGCAGGGTCATCGTGTGGTTCGCCTGCTTCTTGCTCGCCATAGTGAAGTCCTCGTTTCTAAAGCGCTGCGGAGCCGGGCGGCTCGGCTAGAGATCGCCCAGCGCATTGGCCAATAGGTCGTTGGTGACGTGCTGCCAGGGCTCCCCCATCTCAGGCCGAAAGCCCTGCAGATCCCACTGGACGATGCCGGGCCCCGCGACGGTCCAATAGCTGCCCTCAAAGGGCGTATCCCCCACATCCGAGCTCAAGTCCAGGCGCCAGCAATCCTCGATGAGTTGACCGTGGAACTCCAGGGGATCGGTCACGTGGGTGGCTGTCGTCGTCCACTGCCGGCCGTTGGCCTCTGCCGTCCACTGCTTGCCGTTGGTCACGTTTGTCATCGCCAGCGGGATCCCATCGCCCTCAATCGACTCCGCCCCCAGCGCCGCATAGTCGCCATCGGAGGAAGCCTCCCAACCCATCAAGTAGATCCCGTCAGGCCGCGCTGCAAAGTTCGCGGTCAGATCGTAGTCGACCGAATCCCCCGCAAAGTCCTCGATGATGTCCTGGCCGTCGCCCAGCCACCACCGGAAAGACAGCGCGGTCTCGTCGTTGCTCGAGGCGACCGGCATCCCGACCCAGTAGGCCACATCGGAGAGCTCGGTCCCGTCGTTCGCGTACCGCCAATACCAGTCGGTGTTCTGGGGAAAGGCGTCGTCCAGACTGATTCCGATGGTCGGAATCGGCGCATTGTCGCAGCCGGCAACGAGGCCAAAGACCAGGAAGAGACCACAAAGCAAGGGCGCTGCGCGCATGGGCGAAACGTAGCATGCGGTGACCTCTCCTTGGTGGCCGCCCCACGCGGTATCATCCCCGGCTTGCAGGTGGGATCCTCCCACCCCCAGGCTCCTCACTCCAGGAACTCCGCATGTCCGGCCACGTACTCGCCATCGATCAAGGCACTACCGGCACCACGGTGCTCGTCCTCGACGAACACCTCAACGTAATCTCCCGCCTCAACCGAGAGTTTCCCCAACTCTATCCGCGCCCTGGCTGGGTAGAGCACGATCCCGAAGCCATCTGGGACAGCACGCAGGCCACCATCCAAGGGGCGCTGGATCGGTCCGGCATCTCGTCCTCGTCTATCGCCGGCATCGGGATCACGAACCAACGAGAGACGACAGTGGTATGGCGGCGTGGGGACGGCCGGCCAGTACACAACGCAATCGTTTGGCAGTGCCGACGCACCCAAGACTTCTGCGCCGAGCTCAAACAACAAGGACACGAGGAACTCTTCCGCAGCCGCACCGGCCTCGTCCTGGATCCCTACTTCTCCGGCACGAAGATCCGCTGGATTCTCGACCACGTCGACGGCGCCCGCGCGCAGGCCGAAGCAGGTGACCTGGCCTTCGGCACCATCGACTCGTTCTTGGTGTGGCGGCTCTCGGGCGGACAGGCACACGTCACGGACGTGTCCAACGCCAGCCGCACCC
>CAZQTQ010000152.1:1362-9227 GCA_964596025.1 uncultured Rickettsiales bacterium | reverse complement strand
CTGTGGCTCAGCTGGATAGAGCACCAGACTACGAATCTGGGGGTCGCAGGTTCGAGTCCTGCCAGCCGCGCCATCCCGGCCCCGAGCCCCCATCCCATAGCTCCTGAGCAGCTGACCCCTCGACGGGCTACAGTGGCCTAAGCTATGCACGTTGCCGTCTGCAATCGGCTGACTGAGTACCTCGGGGTGGAGATCATTTCCGCCCTGTTGAAGGCCGCCGGCCACGAAGTCACCCTAGTCTTCGAGCCAGACCTACTCACAGCAGCCTTCGTGAGGGGGTTGCCCAGACCTTTGCGAAAGCGGGTGGACTCAGCGGAGAGCGCGGCGCGCCGCCTGCTGCGGCTGGACCCGGACATCGTCCTCTTCCCCTCAGAGATCAACTCTTTTGAGTGGTGTGCCCGGGTCGGGGCCCGGGTGAAGCAGCAAAAGCCCGCCATCCTCACCCTGCACGGCGGCTTCCACGCCACGAGTACGCCCGAGGAGTGCATAGCCCAGGAAGGCGTCGACATGCTCTGCCGCGGCGAGGGCGACCACGCCGTCCCTGAGCTGGTCGAGGCTCTGGCCGCCGGCAGAGATCACCGTTCGATCCCCAACATCTGGGTCAAGGACGCAGACGGCACGATCCACCAGAACGAGCTGCGTCCCGTAATCCAAGATCTGGACAGCCTCCCCTACCCGGACAAGGGCCTCTACTACGACGAGCTCCCGGGGCTGAGCCGGGAGTACATGTGCGTAGCGTCACGGGGCTGCCACTGGGCCTGCTCCTTCTGCTTCTACACCACCCTCTACTCGCTCTACGGGCGCGAGGGCTACCTGCGGGCACGCTCCCCTCAAAACGTCATCGGCGAGCTCGTCGAGGCCAAGAAGCGCTGGGACATCCGCTACGTCGTCTTCCACGACGACATCTTCCCGACCACCTTGAAGTGGCTGAAAGACTTTGCGCCGCTCTACCGCGATCAGGTAGGCCTGCCCTTCTCCTGCATCACTCATCCTCAGCTGATGCGGGACGAGGCCGCCGATCTCCTAGGCGAGATGGGCTGCAAGTACGTCATCATGGGCTCGCAGACCGTCAACGAGGACTCCCGTCGCCCCGAAGTCATCAACCGGACCGAGAGCTCCGAGGACATCGCTCGCGCCATCGCGCGGCTCAAGCGGCACGACATCTTCGTACTGGTCGACCACATCTTCGGCATCCCGGGCGAGACGATGGAAGACCAAGAGAAGGCATTTGAGTTCTATGTCGAGAGCGGCCCCGATGTCGTCAAACCCTTCTTCATGTCCTACTTCCCCGGGACCGACCTGACCAAGCGGGCGGAAGAGGCCCGGAGCATCGCCGAGGGTGAGCTGGCCCGAAACCACGAGGGCCAGTGGGACCACTTCATGTTCAAGGGGGCGCTGTCCGGCGACGACTACAAGGCCTACAACCTCGCCTACGCCCTGTTCCCCATGCTCGGTCGGAGGGGACGCAACTTCATGAAGCAGACCGGCTTGCACCACACCTTGGCCCCGCTCGGCGGCCTGCCAGGCCTGGGCAACATCATCCTCTTCCCGCGGCTGGTCACCGGCCTGCTGACCGATCGGGACATTCGGCCGAAGCTCTACCTGAACTATCTCCAGACCATTGCGCGCTACCAGCTCCGCCGGGGGCTACGCCCCTCCCCCTAAGTATCAACCCCGACGACGGCTGGCCTAGACCGCCTGCTCGACCACCATTCGAGTCGCCGGTCGAAACCCTGCGTGCTAGGGTGGGATCGTCGTCGGAGTCCCCCGTCCAATCGTTGCACGGGGCCCTACCGAGGCGGAGGAGCAAGGGATGGAAACGACCGCCGTTGATCACGCCCGTCAGTTCGTAGGCTTGCTGCGAAATCATCTCGGCATGCTGGCCCGACGGCGGCCGCAGTTGCTGCCGAAGCTGGCCATGAACTACGCACGCATGAACTTCATGGACGAAGACGTGCTCCGAACCGCCTCCATCAGCATCGAGTCCGGGTGCAACGCCACCTGCAACCACTGCTCGGCCGACCACATGATGGAGCAGACAAGCGTTCAGGACGACCAGCTCAGCCTGGACGAGCTCAGCCGCGCCATCGACGGCTTCCTTCGGGCCGGCGCGGTGTCGGTCAACTTCACCGGCGGCGAGCCGCTCGTGAACCCTGACATCTACAAGATCCTCAAGATGATTGCCCCCCACCGAGGTGTTGGCAACATCCAGACCAACGGACTGCTCCTCACCGATGAGGTCGCCCGCAAGCTCAGCGAGGCAGGCTGCTATATCGTCATGATCTCGCTGCACAGCCACAAGCCCGAGGAGCACGACGGCTTGTTGAACGTGCCCGGCGCCTTCGACAAGGTGATGGAGGCCATCGACAATTGTCACCGGTACGGCATGCCGGTCATCCTCAACTGCACCATCACCCACCAAAAGGTCCAAGACGGAACGCTGTGGGAGATGGTCCGGCTTGCCCGGGACAAGGACGTTACCGTCAACTTCGTCCAGCCCTGCACCAGCGGAAAGTGGGAGCAGCAGGTAGATCTGCGACTGGTCGAGGAGGACTACCTCGAGTTCGACAAGGCTATGAAGCTCCCCTGGGTCGTCTGGGAAGGCAAGTCCAACTACAAAGTCAACGGCTGCCGCCCGGGCATCGAGCGCATGTACATGAGCACCTCGGGTGATGTGATCCCCTGCGCCTTCATCCATCTGAACTTCGGAAACGTGAAGAAGGAGTCAGTGGCCTCGATTTGGAACCGGATGCGCAAGTTCGAGCGCTTCCAGAATGCGCCAAAGCGATGCATGGCCAGTGACGACGAGACCTTCTACAAGGAATACGTCGAGCAGATTGCGGCTCACCCAGACGCGCTCTTGCCGATGGAGGAACATCCCTCCTACCAGGCGGAGTACCCCGAGGACGCAGCAGCCATCGTTCGCTAGTCGGGACCAACGGAGACCTGCATGAAGGTCGTCTTCTGCAATCAACTGACGGAAATGCTGGGCGTCCAGACGCTCTCGGCATGCCTAAAGCAGGCCGGACACGAGACCGATCTCGTCTTTGAGCCCAATCTCTTCGCGACCGGCGCCATCAAGGAGCCGGTGCTAATCGATCTTCTGAGCAACGACGAACTGGTCATCCAGGAGCTCTTGGACCACCAGCCCGACCTCGTCGGTTTCCCGATCGAGATCAACGGCTACCACTGGGCTCTCAAGATCGCCGGCGGCCTCCGCGCGGCTCGCCCGGACCTGCCAATCATCATGGGCGGAATTCACGCGACGATGTGTCCAGAGGTCGTAGTCGAGCGCCCTGAAGTCGATTACGTCGCCGTGGGAGAAGCCGAGTTCAGCCTGGTCGAGCTGTGCGACATTCTGGATGGACGAAAGGAAGGGGACCCACGAAAGGTCAAAGGGATCTGGGCCCGGGAGCGCGACGGCACCGTCCACAAGAATCCGACGGCGGAAGAGTACAAGCAGCTCGACGACTTCCCCTTCTACGACAAGAGCATCTACTACGAGAAGCTGCCCGGCTTGGCCTCGGAGTACATGACCACGATCAGTCGTGGCTGCCCCTACAACTGCACGTTTTGCTTCTACAACGCAGTCCACGACATCGTCGGCAACCGCAAGGTCCGTCTGCGCAGCCCGCAAAACGTCGTGGCAGAACTCAAGGCGGCAAAAGAGACGTACCCACAAATGGAGTCCGTCCTCTTTCACGACGACATCTTTCCGGTGCGGGTCCACTGGCTCGAAGAGTTCGCGCCCCTCTACAAGAAGGAGATCGGCCTGCCCTACTCGTGCATCACCTACCCGCTGCTGGTGACCGAGTACATGGCCCAGTTGCTCGCCGAGTCCGGCTGCCGCTCGGTGATCATGGGGGTGCAGAGTACGAGCGAGAACATCCGCGCCAACGTGATGGAGCGATACGAGAAGAACGTCGACATCTTCAACGCCATCCGGCGACTGCGCGAGAACGACATCTTCGTGACCGTCGACCACATCCTCGGTACGCCGGGAGAGACCCACAAGGAACAGGACGACTCCCTGCTGTTTTACGCCGACGCCGACCCGAACATCGTCAAACCCCTGCCCCTGACCTACCTGCCCAAGACGGCGATGACCAAGCTGGCCATCGATGAGGGCATCATTAGCGAGCAGGATGAGGACGACGCAGCCCACGGCTTCCTCAACTCCCTGATGTTCAAGGGCCACGGCTACAACACCGAGTGGCGGCCCTACTTCATCATGTATGGACTGCGGCCGATCTTGCCCAAGAACTTCTTCGTGTGGCTCGTGACCCGCGGCCACCACCGGAAGCTCCGCGGTGTACCGGACCGGTTCGGCCTCGACCCCGCGCTCTTCTTCCTTCCGCGCCTCCTCAATGGGGTGACCTACGGATACGACATGCGGGCCAAGTACCTCGCTTGGCGCTTCTTCGAGATGATGCAGTACAGTTTCTCTCGGAAGATGCGATCCCAGAAGCGAGGCTTGCAGGCACGGGTCGGGGAAGAGAGCCGAAGCCACAGCATCGGCTCGAAGCTCAACTTCCTGTTCCTGCGAAACCGGGCACGTGCCGATCGCACTGAGACGGCGATTCCCGGTGCGGGTCTGGTCTCACGCCTGAGAGGCAACAAGCGGGAGGCCTGGGCCAGCGCCGAGGGCTCCCAAGCGAGCTGAGCCCCAGGGCTCGGCCGAACGCCGAACTATGGCCCCTCTGAACCAACCAGCCGACGAGGTGCGGGCGCGGGGCATGGCCCCAGGCACGATCCCTCGCGACTCCTGCCCGCTCTGTGGCTCGGCATCACCGCGCCGCTACCTCTCCTTGCGGGACCGGCTGCTGCTGGAGTGCCGCTCCTGCCGCGTCCGCTTCACCGACGTTCTTGGGTCGAGGGATGCCATCGGAAGTTACTACAGCAAAGTCCTCGCCCACGACGGGAAGATTGAGGCAAGCGGCGGGGACGCAAAGCTCCGCGCCATCGCCCGAAGCCAAGCCGACGCGATAGAGGAGTTCTGTGGACCCCGGCGATACGGCCGCTTTCTGGAGCTGGGCTGTGCACGCGGCCACTTGCTCGAGGAAATGGAGGGACGAGGCTGGGACGTAGTCGGGGTCGACGTGTCCGAACCCGGCATCGAAGAGTCCCGAAGCCGGGTTCGCGGCCCCGTTCACCTCGGCGAGGTCGGAGAGATCGGTCTGGAAGAGGCTGGCTTCCACCGCGTCGCGATGTTCGACATCCTGGCGCACTTGGCCGATCCCGTGGCCACGCTCACTGAGGTCGCCCGCCTCCTGAAGCCCGGCGGCTTCCTGGTGCTATCGACGGTCAACGAAGGCTGGAGACTGACCGGGGCCTTCCGCACCCTCTTCCGCCTCTTCCCGAAGGCAACGGTCGACCTCCGCGACGAGATGTACGAGGGGCAGCACTACTGCTACTTCAGCGAGGACAACGTGGGACAGCTCATGGAGCGGGCCGGACTGGAGCTTCTGGAGGTGATGCCCTTAGAGCCTCTGTCCGCCCGCTACTTCATCCACCAGTACTCCTGGGCCCGGCGGATGGCGCTCCTGACAATGGTCCGACTCGACCAAGTCCTGGGGAACGGCCGAAAAATGCTGGTGTTGGCCCGCCGGCGCAAGGAAGCAGAGGCCGACCGGAGGAGCTGAGGAAGCGCAGTGCGCTACTGCGGGGCGAAGGTCGTCTCGAAGGCCTGACGGATTTGCTTGAGCTTCGCTTCGCGGGCGCCCCGCTCGCCAAATGAGACCGCGCGGGCGACCAGATTGCGGCCCCCAAACGCGAAAACCCAACTGCAGGACGTCGTGCGCAGCTTGCGCTCGGTCACGTAGAGGGCTGGGCCTGCACCGTCGAGTGTCGCCGTTCCCGCTTCGGGACTGCGCGCTTTGCTCCACCTTCGACCCAAGGAATCCATGACCTCGGAGAGTTCAACGGTTCGGTAAGGCTCGGGGACTTCGAAGACCTGCAGTTGGCCCCAGTCACCAGCCAACCAGATCCGCTTGTGATCCTGAGAGTGGCCGCTGAAGTTCTTGAGGCCCTCGCAATCGGCTCGAATTGTGAACTTCTCGTGGAGGTCGGTGTAGGTGCAAACCGACGCACTTGGAGCCACCGTGGGTGCAGGATCCGGCGCCGAAGTTTCCTTCCCGGCCTCTTCGGCCGTTGGTTCGTCGGCCCAAGCAGGAGCCGAAATGAAGAAGGAACTCAGGGCAAAAGCAAGAAGCAGGCGCATGGGGGTTCTCCAGGCGCCGGAGTCTGCCAGGGGACCCGCTGCGGGGCAAGGAGGGATTCAGAGACCGCAGGAGACCCAACCCACTGCGCCCCCAGGAGGGCTGCCCATAGTCTCATCCCCGCAGACCCAACAGGGGCGATCCGTAGTCCCCACGTGAACAGCACAGAATTGAAGGGTAATGGCATCCAATTGTTCGCAGGAATAGGGAACGTCCCCGACCGAGGGTTCCTCCCCTTCCGGCGTCCCAGCCACCTCGGTGCGGAACTGGACCGAGGTGTTCCCCTGCCGTCCCACAAGCGTCATGGCGTAGCCGTCGGGGTTCGGTAGAGCTTCGGTCTCGATGTAGGCCGTTGCCCCCTCGTCCGAGACGGGGCCCGCCGCTTCGAAGTCGAAGGTCCAGAGCTGCTGACCACTCGACTCAGCACAGGCCACGGCAGCAGAGACCGCCGAAAGTTCTTCCGGCTGTCCGCCAGTTCCTGGCTCGCAAGCGATCCCTCCCAGTGCAACGAGGGCTGCCAGCGCCCGGGAGAGCGAGGCCCGGAGGATGGTGGGTAGGGCAAGGGGCGAGAGAAGAGGTCCGTCGGTGGTGTTCATGAGGCCCCAATCCTAACGCGAAGACCCCTTCCGGGCTCCGAGTAGCGACGGGAAAGAGTGCGGCGTAGGGCCCGATAAGGACACTCCTCGTCTCCCAGGGAAACTCGACCTTCTCTCGCTTCCTGCGCGGAGACGTGATATGCCCTGCCTCTCTCCGCTGGCCTCCCGTGCCAAGCGGCCCCTAAACCGACCCATGGAGGTGTGAGATTCGTCGACGAAGGCCCCCCCAGATGCCCGTGGACCGCGGTCCCCGGCGCAACGAGAAGATACGAATCAGCCCAATCCGGTTGATTGGAGCCGACGGCGAACAAGTCGGCATTATCGAGACCCACCTCGCCCTTCAAATGGCCCGCGAAGTAGGGCTAGACCTGGTTGAGGTCAGCCCAGACTCGCGACCCCCGGTTTGCAAGCTGCTCGACTACGGACGGCACAAGTACGAACAGAGCCGCATGGAGCGTCAGAAGAGACGTAATTCGTCGGACAGCAAGCCCAAGGAGATCCGCTTTCGTCCCAACACGGGTACTGGCGATCTGAACGTCAAGATCGGCCGGGCGCGCAAGTTTCTCGAGGGCGGCCACCGCGTACGTATGACTGTGCGCTTCCGCGGAGCCGAGATGCGTCGGCAGGACATCGGCCGCGAGACCCTCGCCAGCGCCACCCAGATGCTTGAAGAGGTAGGCAAGCTGGAGAGCACCATCCCCGAAATGCAGGGGCGGATGCTCTCGGTGACAATCGCGCCAATGGCAGGCGGGAGCAAGAAGTCCCCGGCGGCCACCGAAAGCAGCAAGAAGAGCAAGACCAAGGCCAAGAGCAAGAAGGACGACGCTTCTGCGGCCCCGAAGGCAGCCCCCGCGGCAGCCGCCAAAGCGGCACCCACCGGGGAACCCGAAACAGCCCCCGCGGCAGCCACCGAAGCTGCATCCACCGGCGAACCCGAAGCGGATGCGCCCAAGGCAGCGGAAGAGGCCGCGACCAGCGCATCCGAAGAGGAGGCCGTAGAGGCGGCAGAGACGCCAGAGACGGCAGAGACGGCAGAGACGGCAGAGGCGGC
>CAZQTQ010000152.1:0-1352 GCA_964596025.1 uncultured Rickettsiales bacterium | reverse complement strand
ACAACGACTGCCTCGAAGAAAAAGGCCGCAGCGGGCCCAAAGAAAAAGGCCGCAGCGGGCTCGAAGAAAAAGGCCGCAGCGGTCTCGAAGAAAAAGGCCGCAGCGGGCCCGAAGAAAAAGGCCGCAGCGGACTCGAAGAAAAAGGCCGCAGCGGATGCCAAGGCCGAGGACGACGGGGCCAAAGAAGCCTAGTGGGGGACTGCCACAGGCGGCCGCTCTTCCCCTTCACAGCGCGAGGCCAACATGCCGCAACCGGCGTGCTTGGCCTGTCCTCCGGAGTAGCGCCGAACGATCGGTGCTTCCAAGATCTGCAATCGATCCATGAAGCGGGCGTGTTCGTCGACGCCCGCCCTCCTGTAGCCCTCGGGCCGGGGATCGTTGACGTCGATCAGGTTGATGCGCAGGGGAAGACCCCCAAGCAAGTCCTGTAGCTGGTCCACCTCATCTGCGCCTGTGTTGTGCCCGCCCAGGACCACCCAGGCGATGGTCAGCCGGCCCCGAGCCGAGGCCGCATATTCGCGAATGGCAGCCACCACCTCTTCTAGGGGGAAGAGCCCCGCGACAGGAAGCAGTCGAGCTCGTCGCTCCGGCACCGCTGAGGTCAAGGAAACGATGAGCCGGTACTTGTGACCTTCCCGGGCGAAGCGGCGAATCTGCGGCACGAGCCCAAC
Source organism: uncultured Rickettsiales bacterium (assembly GCA_964596025.1). Lineage (GTDB taxonomy): Bacteria > Myxococcota_A > UBA796 > UBA9615 > UBA9615 > CAZQTQ01. The sequence goes on along the minus strand of CAZQTQ010000152.1, from coordinate 681 downwards.
CGTCGAGATCGTGATCGCCTCCTGGGCAATGCGGCCACCGCAGGGGTGGTGAAGCACCGCTGCGGCCTGAAGAACCGCATCGTAGTTATGGAAGGGCTCGCCCTGCCCCTGAAAGAGCGCGCCCCCAACCCGACCGGGAGCCTCATCCCGAACCGTGACGAAGGCCGCAACCATCTCCCAGGCCTCGAGGTTCCGGCTCAGGCCGAGCCGGCCCGTGGCGCAGAAATCGCATCCCATGGCACAGCCGACCTGCGAGGACAGGCAGACCGTGAAGCTGCCGGGCTTCTCCAAGGGAATGCGGACCGCCTCGGAGAGGCTGCCATCCGGCGAACGAAAGAGGTACTTCGTAAAGCCGTCGGCCGAATCAGTGACCCGCTCAACAACCTCCAGGCGATCCCAACGAAACCCGCGGCGAATTCTCTCGAGGAAGGTCCTTTGAACGCCCCGCTTCGGCTGGGCTACCGGACCGCCGTGTGCGATCACCTGGGCCAGTAGGCGCCGACAGTCCTCAGGCCGCGCCTCGAAGTCACCCTCGGCGAGAAAGGCCTGCAACTGGTTGGGAACGAAGCCGAAGAGGTGGGGGCGGTGGGCGGAGACATCACGCATGGAGCCTCGTTCTACCTGAGAGCCGGCCCGGTGTGGGTTTGCTATCCTTCCCCTTCGTTCGACCCAGGGCTTGTC
>CAZQTQ010000151.1:0-9300 GCA_964596025.1 uncultured Rickettsiales bacterium | reverse complement strand
GTGCCATTTCGATGATCGGCCTTGCCGGTGGCACGTTCGAGATGGGCTGCACCACGGCCCAGCAGAACGACGGCAACTGCTATGCGTCCGAGGAGCCTGCCCACGACGTCACCCTGACCAAGGACCTCTGGCTGGGAGAGACCGAAGTGACCCAAGCGCAGTGGCTGTCGGTGATGAGCAACAGTCCGTCCTTCTTTAGCTCCTGTGGGACAGACTGCCCTGTGGAGCAGATCAACTGGTGGGACGCGGCATCCTTTGCCAATGAGCTGTCTGCAGCCGAATCCCTCCAGGAGTGCTACGCGCTGACCGGTTGCACGGGTTCCGCCGGCGTCGACCTGAACTGTGCTGATGTAACGGTCACTCCGGGGACGGGCTCGGTGTACGACTGTCAGGGCTACCGCCTTCCGACCGAAGCAGAGTGGGAATACGGGGCCCGGGCGGGTACCGACCTACTGTATGCGGGCAGCGACACCGCAGACGATGTGTCGTGGCACAGCGGGAACAGCGCGGCTGTCACTCACACGGTTGCCACCAAGGACCCCAACGGATGGGGCCTCTACGACATGAGTGGAAATGTCCGGGAGTGGGTGTGGGACCGGTATGACGTTAGCTACTATTCCAGCAGCCCCAGCTCCGACCCCGAGGGGCCGGAGAGCGGCACCTCCCGGGCCAATCGCAGCGGCACCCACTTCTTCGGCGAGGAATTCACCCGGGTTTCCTATCGCCACTACGTTGCAACGGACTTTTCGTCCGGTCAGCTTGGCCTTCGGATCGCCCGCACCGTCCCGGTCGACGCCGATGACGATGGTGTCTTCATGTACGAGGACTGCGACGACGACGACGCGACGTCTACCACGGTCACTACCGATTCCAACTGCGACGGAGTCGAGGACCTGATCACAACCAGCGGTGGTGCCATTTCGATGATCGGCCTTGCCGGTGGCACGTTCGAGATGGGCTGCACCACCGCCCAGGTGGTCGACGGCAACTGCGGGGCTGACGAGCTCCCCCACAACGTGACCTTGACCCAGGACTTCTGGTTGGGTGAGACCGAGGTGACCCAAGAGCAGTGGTTTGCTCTCATGGGCAACAGCCCGTCGAATTTCAGCTCCTGTGGGATCGGCTGTCCGGTGGAGCAAGTCAGCTGGTGGGACGTGGTGTCTTTGGCCAATGCGCTCTCGACAGCCGAATCGCTGGATGTCTGCTACACGCTGAGCGGCTGCAACGGCATCGCCGGATTCGACCTCGACTGTACCGGTGTCGTGGTCACGAGCACCTCCAGCTCCCCCTACGACTGTGACGGCTACCGGTTGCCGACCGAAGCGGAGTGGGAGTACGCCGCACGGGCGGGAACCGATCTCGTGTATTCCGGAAGCGACACGGTTGACGACGTGGCCTGGCATCAGGGGAACAGTCTGTCGACCACTCATCCAGTCGGCCTCAAACAACCGAATGCCTATGGTTTCTACGACCTGAGTGGCAACGTTTGGGAGTGGGTCTGGGACTACTACGACGGCAGCTACTACGGGACCAGTCCGGCCAGCGATCCCCTCGGGCCGTCGAGCGGATCCGATCGCGGGTACCGGGGCGGTAGCTGGGGGGTTGTTTCTACCAAGGCCCGAGTCGCGTTTCGGAATGCGCAGACCCCGTCCGATGTAAACGACAACAAGGGCTTCCGCCTAGCCCGCACCGTCCCGTCCTCCCCCTAGGAGCACCCTGTGCCCCCCGCAGTGACGGACGCGTTCATCTGCGAGACGCAATAGAGCTGCACGAGGAAGGCTCCGGTAGGACATTCGTCCCAAATCTGTGGTGCGAGCTTCGCAGTTTGGGCGTACGATGGCTGGCCCTGGACTCTGTCTAGTTGCTCCTGTGGGCATTGCGGCGGAAGACCTAGGAACAACGTGTTGAAGGGATCCTGAGAATGCCGACGGGAATGTCGAAAGAGGAACGCGCTGCAGTCAAGGCAGATTTGTTGAAGGACGACGGGGGCGAGAAGCTCACGCGTTCGATGAGCTTTCAAGAAGGGATGGACCGTAACAGCGTTCAAGGCCAAGACAACAACAAGCGGCAGAGGCAAGCCGAGGACTTGTTGACCCTCCAAGGGTTCGCCGCTCTAGCCCTCAAAGCCGCCGACAAGGCCGATTTCGGTGGCATGTTCGGGAGTAGAGAGGAGGCCTTGGCTATCGCCGAGGCTGCCGAGGTCATGGGAGACATTGCAGCCGTGGTCCAGTTCCCTGCGGCCGTTTTGAAGTACTGGAACCAGGGCCAATACGCTGAGTCCATTAAGCTGGCCTTGCAGACTGAGGGAATGGAAGACATCAAGGCCGATGCGAAGGAGATCTTGGTATCGGCACAGAAGGAAGCTGGATATCAGCAAAACCGAGCCGTGGGCGGAGCAGGTGCGGCTGCGGTTGGCCTCGGTCTGGCGGCGGGTGCCGCCGCCGCCGCTCCCCCCTTAGCCGCTGTCCTAGCCGCGGCCGGTGTGATTTGGACGGTAGGCAAGGGGGCCGAGGCGATGTACGACTGGTGGCGAACTGGCGGGAAGGTCTTTGGTTGGTGGGCCAATGCCTCCAAACAAAAGGAATGCAACAAGGACGCACAAATGCTGATCATGGACGCCCACGGCGGCGGACCGGACAAGGGCAACCCGCAGATAATCCGGTTCCTCCTGGAGCAGGGGATCGTCGGCTCGAAGGACGAACTGCACGAGCAGGAGTCTCGGGTTAAGGCTGCTGCATCGCTGGCCAAGAAGATGGCCAATTGGAACGACAGGGCCGGGAAGATCTTCAAGGAAGGTGGAGGCGAACCAACGGATATGATGCAGAGGTAGCCGAGCTCTTTGGACCTCTTCTGCCCCCTCGCCCTTTCCGAGCGAACGCGCCCGCCCGCTCCAGTCGGTTCCGCCCCTATTTGGGCATTGTGACGAGGATGCGCCCTGGCGCTCCGTCGGTGCGTGGGTTGCCCCCTGTTCCTGCGCCGTTGCGGTCGGGGTGGTCGGAACCACCGGGGTCCTGGCCGCTCCCGCTCTCCGTGTTGATCGAGCCTGCCACGAGCGATGAGGCGTAGGAGCTGCCGCCTCCGCCGCCTCCGCCGGTAGCGCTGGGCGACCCACAGCTAGCCCCTCCTCCTCCTCCTCCGTACCAGCCACCGCCACCTCCGCCTCCTCCGGCGCGGGCGTTTGCTCCCGAGACGATGGCTCCCGCTCCTCCTTGGTAGGCACTGCCTGCCTGCGAGTTGACCTCGATCAACTCGGAGCAGTAGCTGTCACCTGCGGCTCCCCCCTGTGTACTCGATCCTCCCTGTCCCCCTCCTCCGTTTACTGTGGCTCCCTCGCCGTCGCTGCCCTGGACCCCAACGGGCTGTCCACCGGCTCCGCCAGCACCGTTGGTCCCCTCATCCACGTTGCTGTTCGCCCCGCCGCCACCTCCACCGGCAGTTGCCGCTTCGATCCCGTTCTCCAAACGGATGGCTGAGCGCCCGCCGCCACCACCTCCTCCTTCGGTGCTGTTCGCGGATCCGGCCGCTCCCCCCCCGCCATAGACCGAAACCAGCAGGTTGATTGAGATGCCGCCCCCGCCGACGATGAAGGTCAGTTGCTCGCCTGGCTGTACTGCGATGAGGCCATGGAGGTAGCCACCACCCCCCCCGGGGGCGGCGAAGAGATCGCTAGAACCCACCACCCCTCCGCCTCCTGCGCCACCGCCGCCCCAGAGGGTCACCGTCAGGTTCGAGACGCCGGTGGGCACGACACCCACTTGGTCTTCGCCCGTGAAGTCCACGATCCAGGGGAGGTCGCCCAGGACTGCGCCGGTGTCGTCGTCGTCGCCTGCGTCGTCGTCGCCGGAGGAGTCGTCGTCGTCGCCTGCGTCGTCGTCGCCGGAGTCGTCGTCGCCGGAGTCATCGTCGCCTGCGTCGTCGTCGTCCCCTGCATCGTCGTCCCCGGAATCGCAGGCCGGCAGAACGCTGCAGTCGGTATCAAAGCAGTCAGCGTTGCCGTCGCAGTCGTTGTCGATGCCGTCGTCGCAGGTCTCGGTCGCTGCGGGGTGGATGTTTGGGTCTTCGGGAGAGCAGTCTGCGGAGTCGGTGCTGCCGTCCCCGTCGTAGTCGTAGAGGCTCGGGCCGGTTCCGCAGCCGGAAACAAGCACCCAACCGAGCAGCAAGGTAAGCGACGCAGCGACTCGAAACCGCATGTCTCTCCCTTCTTGTGACGGTCTCAGAATGCCCCCACCCGGGAGCACGGCATGGTCCCGACGAGCTCTCGAAAGCCGGTCCCCGACGCTAGCAGTCCCCAGCCGACTGCGTCCTGGGGGAGGGGGAGGGGGAAGGTCCTAGGGGGGGCAGCCCGCCGTCGGTGAGGTGGCGATACCGTTGCAGGCCTCGATCTGGCCGCTCGGCCAGTGGATCTTTGCGACGTAGTAGTCCTCGTCTTCGGTGGCCATCCCAAAGGTGTAGGTCTGTCCCAGCACTCCGGAGATGTAGATGTTCATCGTCACATCCGTCTGGGTGTATCCGTCCACCGTACCCGGGTAGTCGTGCACGAAAACGATGTACCACCCGTCGTAGGGGGACTGAGCTGGTGCCTCCAGGTTGATGAGCTCGGGACCGGTCCCATTGATGTCGTCGAGGTCGAGGCTCGGGTTGTCGGTAGTGACACCTGAGACACCCCAGTCGGGGGTCGGACTCCATCCGCCGGGCACGCAGTTGTTGTAGTAGCAGTCGCCGTCGGTGCGGGGCTCGCCTGCGTTCCCGCTGCCGTCGTTGGCCTGCAGCAGGTGGAGATCCATGTCGTCTGGTTGGCTCCAGAAGATCTCGATGCTGAGTTGCGTCCCTGGAATCGCCTCGATGCTCTGGGTGCAGCTGTCGCTCTGGTTGCTGGTGTTGCTGACCGTCAACTCGCCCGAGTAGGTGCCTGCGATGTCCAGAGTGATGTTCGGTGTCGTCGAGGTATAGCTGCTGAGTATGGCCGCAGAACCCGCAGGCGGGGTCATGACCCAGCTGTAGCTCAAGGGCAGATTGTCGGGGTCGTAGGAGCCCGAACCGTCCAAGGTCTCGGTCATCAACGGCGCCGAGACAACGTCTGCCGCACAGACCGCCACCGGCCCCTCGCCCACTGGAGTGCCAGTGACAGTGCCCCAGAGCGGGATCACTAAGGGATCCTCGTCCGGGTCGTTGCTGGAGATGAGGATCTCGGCGCTGTGATTGCCCTGGCTGCTGGGCACGTACTCGACCTCGAGGATGGCCACCTCGCCGATCTCCAAGGAGCCATTCTCGACATTTGCACCAGTGAGCGTGAATTGCGCTGCGTCGCCCCCGAGCGTCACATCGGCTGTGTGCAGGGTTCCCGGACCGGCATTGCCGACGGTGACTTGGATGAGGCCGGAACTCTGCCCAACCTCCAGTTCGTCGAACTCGATCGATTCCGGCGTTGCGTAGATGTCCGGCACCGGATCACCGTAGACCTCACCGAAGATAGGGATGTAGAGGCCATCGCCGGCCCCCTGGGTGCAGTCCCAGTTGAGTTCGTGTTTGACCACCAGCCGCAAGGATGAACTGAGGGGATCTCCGTACACGGGGGCAAACCTCAGCTCGAAGTCGAGGGTGCCTCCGTTGCGCAGAACCCCTGAGCCCACGGGCGCCGTTGTACTCAACTCGGGGTGTGTGTCGGACAACTGGATCTCACTTGCGAGGTCACCGTTCTCGTCGAAGACGGCCTCTGCGAGGTAGATTTCGCAGATGTCCAGGTCGGCAGCACCCGGATTGGAGGTCCGAATAACGATCGTGCTTTCCGTTCCCAAGATGACCTCTCCAAAGACCAGGGACGAGGCCGGGACATCCTCGGGTATGTAGCCGTTGTCTTCCGGCCAGCTGATGGCAAATTCGGGTAGGAGACCTGGGACTCCGTCAGAGGTGTCGTCGTCGTCCCCCGGGGGGTCAACCTCTTCGCTGCCGCCGCTCCCGCGGTCCGTTGAGCGGGTGCAGGCCGCTAGCGACAGGCCGGTACAAAGAAAGAGGACGAATCGAGCCCCCATTCGACTTGTTCCGGTAGCGGATCGCACGAGGTGAGCTTAGCGACGGATTGCCAGAAAGCCCACAACAACGGCGGTCCGTCCGAGGCCACAGAAAGACGGTATTGGGTAGTATTCGAGGGTGATGGAAGGTGGCTCAGTTCGTCTTTTCTTGGCGTTGCTAGCGTGGGCGCTGGCGAGCTGTTGGAGCCCTGGGGCCGCAGCCGCTGACGATTCGGGCTCTGTGGCCGACCCATCGGAGGCCCTGGCGCAGGAGGCCCACCAGGTCTTGATCGACCACTGCGCGGATGCTGCCGGGGGCGCCGTTACAACCGCCGCCGAATCCGTGGCGGTCGTCAGCGACGTGTGGGCGCGGGTGAGCGCCGAGGTGGAATCCAGCCACAAGGTCTACCTGCTCTATTGGCGAGGGGTGCTGGCCCAGTGTCTCGACCAGGAAGAGAGAGCGATAGCAGACCTCAAGACCTTCGTGCGGGTGCGTGGGGACAGCACCCTGTGGGCGGGCCTCGTGCAGGACGCTGAGAAGCGCCTCCGCCAGCTGGAGCGCGTGGCCGGTAGAGGTGGGCCCGTAGTGAGTCCATTTCTCGGCTTGGGAATTGGCCTGGGTGCAGGGTCTCTTGCCTTTGGCATCGGCTCGGCTGCGGCTTGGGCCGAGAGCCAGAGAATCATGAACAACGAGGTCTATCCCAAAGGCCTGAGTGGCGACGACTTGCTGCGTTCCATACAGAACGGTCTGTCGGCGGCGGACGCGAGCCGGGCGCTCGGAGGGGCAGCGGTCGCCACCGGAGTGGGTTCGGCGGTGTTCCTCGTGCTCCACTTTGCGGCTCCGCAGGGCAGCTCTACCGTTGCCTTGCGGCGGGGTGGTCCGATCGTCCAGCCCACTGCTCAGGGGGTCGTGCTCGGCTGGACGGGCCGCTGGTAGTGGCTAAGACCTTGCCTCTCTGGTTCAACGCTCTGCTTTGGGTGGTGCCCGCCGCCTTGCTCTCGTCCTGTCTGGCACTCGACCCCACCCGAATGGAGTGCGACTACAGCTCGCGCGACCGCTGTTCTCTGCTCGACGGCTATGTCTGCGATGTGAGTGAGGGCTACTGCGTCGAAGAATCTGGCAACGGTGGTGGGCTTCCCGGCGACGACGACACCGTAGGCGACGACGACACCGTAGGCGACGACGACACCGGCGACGACGACACCGGCGACGACGACACCGCCGGTGATGACGACACCGTAGACCCGAAGGATGTAGACGACGACGGCGACGGATTTTCTGAGAACCAGGGGGACTGCAATGACAGCGATCCCGTCTCGACCCTCCGGAGCGAGGACTCCGACTGCGATGGCATTCCCGATGACTGCGAGCCCAATCCCCTCGTCTCTGCGATGTGCACCGCCTACTCCATCCAGGGGGAGGCGGAGGTGATTCCGCCCGGCGGCTTTACGATGGGCTGCTTGGCGGACCGGGACGACCTGCTTGGAGACTGTGAGACTCCCGCAGAGGTCCCGGCGAGGACGGTCACACTGACTCAGGGCTATTGGATGATGAGGGCCGAGGTGACCCGCGACCAATACGAGGCTGTGATCGGCTTCTTGCCGTCCTCCTCCGATTCGTGTGGTGGAGGTTGCCCCGTCGCCAGCCTCACTTGGTTTGACGTCTCGGCCTTTGCGGCCGCCTTGTCTGTGGCCCACGGCCTCCCTTCCTGCAGCACGGGGGCCGATCCCTATTCGTGTACCGGTTGGCGTCTGCCGACCGAAGCCGAGTGGGAGTATGCGGCGCGGGCAGGTACTGATTTCGCCTTTGCCGGCAGCAACATTGCGTTGAACATCGGGTGGCTCTTCGTAAATGCCCAGGGGGAGGTGCAGCCCGTCTGCGAGAAGGCGCTTAATGCCTACAATCTCTGCGATATGACCGGAAACGTCTTCGAGTGGGCTTGGGATTGGTACGGACCGACCTACTACGATGAGTCTGGAGACTGCAGCGATCCCTTCGGTCCTTCCTCGGGTACCCAGCGAATTATGAAAGGGGGCAGCGTCAACTACGACGAATGGCACTCAAGAGTGTCTGCTCGGGGAGCGGCGGACCCCACTCAGAGTGGTGGCAGCGTCGGATTTCGCCTCGTCCGGGCCCAGCCGTGAGGCGAACGATCGGCTCGCTCCTACAGAAGACCTAGGCCAGGCGCTTGGCGGCAAGCTGAAGCAGCCCGCCCACCGCCCCCAGGGTCAAGAGACACAGCCACAAGAGGATGGAGCCGGTCACCGCTTCGGTCTCGCCCATCTCGGTGATGGTGGTGCAGAGAAATACCAGGACCGCTTCCCGGGCTCCGGCCCCGCCCACGGTAAAGGGCAAGAAGGTGGCCGCTGAGGCCACCGGGACGATGACCAAGGCCTGAGTCAGGGAGATCGCTTCCCACTGCGAGTGGAGGAGCAGCCAGCCCGCGACCGCGATTGCACCGTGAACGAGGATCGAGATGCCCAGAGCTCCGGCTAGACCCAGCGGAGACTGCAGGGCTGGCAGGCGGCCGAGTAGGTCACCAATCCGCGCCGGCAGGCGCGGTGCCAGTTGGCTGGCGTTTCCAACCACCGCACATCCGGTGACCAGAGCCAAGGTGGCGAGCAGCGCCCAAGGCGGGAACATGGACAGTTCTTCGATGGGGTAGAGCAAGAGGGCGGTTGTTCCCACGATAAAGAGGCCGCTGAGCCCCAAGAGGCGCTCGACGAGGACGACGGTCAGGGAAGCCACGGCTCCGCTGGGGCCGAAGGCGTTCTTGGTGACCACGCCGCGCACGACGTCTCCACCGACTGCCCCGGGGAGGTAGGTGTTGTAGAAGAAGCCGATGAAGTAGAGCCGGATCAGGTGGGAGAAAGCGAGAATCTCGCTGGCGCCGTAGCTCCACAAGAGGATCCTCCACCTGGCTGCACCCAGGACGACGTTGAGGGAGACCAGTCCCAGAGCGAGTAGGCCAACCATGGCCGGCGTGCTGCGGGCCGCATTGGCTACGGCGCTCCAATCGTCAATCAGCCAGGCGATGTAGAGAAAGCCCAACAGAGAGCCCAGGGCCCGGACGATTCTCCAGGCCGTGGCCTTTCGGCTTGCGGGGCTCTGTTCTTGCTGGGAGTCCAACGGCACGGAAATGGGAGTCTAGCCCCGATCAGAAATTCTTCGGCCTGTGCCCCGCAGTTGCGCGTTGACACCGGTCTCCCAATCCACGATATTCCCGACCCTTCGAGGAATAGTCGCATGGCTCAGTTGGCAACCACTCTGGATTCGGATGCCCCGGGTCCC
>CAZQTQ010000150.1:0-9318 GCA_964596025.1 uncultured Rickettsiales bacterium | reverse complement strand
CGGCCGACGACGACGACGCGGCCGACGACGACGACGCGGCCGACGACGACGACGCAGCCGACGACGACGACGCAGCCGACGACGACGACGCAGCCGACGACGACGACGACGACCCGGTGGGCTTCGAGATCTACGAGACCGAAGTGGCATTCGAGTTCACCGAGGACTGCGGCCCGGACTTCTGGACGCTGGACCCCACCTACACCATCGAGGAGATCGAGCTGAGCCTCGACTGGGTTCTCGTGGGCGCGCTGCCGCACGACACCGGCTTCCGGATCTGGAGCAACAACGGCCTGGAGGACTTCCTCGAGGTCTACGGTAGCTCGGTCAATCCCAGCCCCCCTCCGGTCCTCTCCGATGGCGACGTCGTCGTGGGGCTGCTGCAGCAGGAGTGCGGCGGCGGTGCAGAGGCCCACGTGGTGGGAGAGTGGCCCAACGCGAAAGTGGGTGGGGTGTACGGCGTGACGATCTGGACCTGTGCGGACTGCGACTGTGCTGGTTTGACGACCCTGTTCCTCGTCGTCCCCGCCGAAGCCCTCTACTACACCTGGTCGGAGTGCCAGGGCTCGTGGCACCTCTAGTCTGGGTGCCAGGTGTGGCTCGATGGGATTGGGGCCCCTCGTGTCTGCGGGGGAGCTTCAGTCCGGAGGTCGTTCCGCCGCCAGTTTCTTTCGCAGTTCGGCCATCTCAACGCCCAACTCCGAATCTTCACTGGCCTTGATCTCGATTGCGATGGCCTTTGCCTTAGCGAGGGCGGCCTGGGCAGCCTCGAGGTCCCCGGCCAGAGTCTCGACGGTGCCGCGCCGACACAGGATCTTGCCGAACTCGAAGGCGTAGCCGTCGCGGAGTACCTCCTCGCCCCAATCCAGGAGCGCCCGCGCCTCGACGAAGTCCCCCTGATGCGCCCGCACGAGGGCCAGGCTGCCCCGGAAAGCACCGGCCGCGATGGGGTAAGTACTGTCGAGGATGTCGATGGACTCGGCCAATCGGCTCTCGGCCCCCTGCCAGTCGCCTTGCAGTATCAAGAAGTCAGCGATGTTCCCCAGGGCAATGCCCACGCTACTTCGGGATCCTATCCGGCGCATGATCTGGAGGCCCTGCTCCGAGCAAGCCAGGGCCTCGTCATATCGACCCAGCTCGGTGTAGGTCAGGCCAAGCATGCCCAGCGTGGACCCCTCGGCCTGCCGGTTTCCGGCCTGGCGAGAGAGGGATAGAGAGCGCTCGAGATGAAGGAGCGCCTCATCCAGGCGACCCATTTCCCGGTACATGCCTCCCATGCTGTTCTTCATCCACCGCTCGAGGTCTCGGTTTCCCACCTCACGATTGATTGCCAGGGCTTCTTCGTAGAGGGAGAGAGCCTTGTCGATATCACCCCGAGTACGGTGGAGGCCTGCCGTGGAGACGAGGCAGCTGGCTTCTGCGAATTGGTCGCCCTGCTCGCGGGCCATCGAGAGTGCCCGCGAGTAGTGCTGATGTGCCTCCTCCTGCCGATTCTGCTGTATACACAAATAGCCCAGGCTTTGATGCAGGTGGCGCTCGGAGAGCAGATCACCCAGGTCTTGGGCACAGGACAGGCCTTCGGCGAACACTGAGAACGCCTGTTCCGTCCGACCGACGATTCCCAAGAGTCTTCCGTAGCGTCGCATCAGGCTCACTCTCAGGGCGGCGCTCAGTCCCGGTTCGGCCATCACCCGCTCCAACAAGAGCACAGCCGTCGTGGCGGGCCCCTTCATCCCCAGGATCGCAGCGGCGCCTCGGACCGCCCCGACCGCTTCCTCGAGATGGCCGGTGGCCAGTCCGGCGCCCACGCTCACCACCAGGTTCTCGATCTCGACGAACAGGGCCGACCAGCGGTCGGCTCTCCCCTCAGCGTTGAGCGCGTGGAGGGCCTCGGAATCTCCGAGCTGGGCGTAGTGCTTGGCGTGACGCAGGTGCGCCGCGCGCAGGGCGGCGCCGCCGCCCACGGGTGGGGCTGCGGAGGCCAGCTTCCGACCTGAGTAGCCCTGGATGGTCTTGAACATCCCAAAGCGGGGCCGCTCCACGACCTCGCTGTTGTACAGCAGGGACTTGTCCAGCAGCGAGCCGACCACGTCCAACGACCAGGGAGCCTCCGGCCACAGCGACAGGTCGACGACCGCCTCGGCCGCCTCCATGAAGAAGCCGCCACGAAACACGGACAGCTGGGCCAGTGTGGCCTTCTCCCAGTCTTCCAGCAGGTTCCACGACCAGTCGATGAGGCCTTCCAGAGTCGCTTGCCGCTTCGACGCTCCCCGTCGGCCATCGCGCAGCAACTCGAAGCGCTTGGAGAGCCGGTCCAGGAGCTGGACCGGCGAGAGGAGCTGGGCACGGGCGGCCGCCAACTCGATGGCGAGGGGTAGCCCGTCCAGCTCGCGGACGATGCGGGTCACGGCAGCCTGGTTCTCCTTCGTGTCCTTCCAGTGGGCGCCGGCTGAGCGAGCGCGCAGTTCGAAGAGGGCGATGCCATCCTTCTCGACCAGCGGGGCGAGGGACAAGACCTCTTCCCCGCTCAGCTTCAGCGACTCCCGCGAGGTTGCAATAAACCTCGCCTCAGGGGCCATTGCCAACCAGCGTCCGACCGTGTCCGGAGCGGTTTCCACCACCTGCTCGAAGTTGTCCATCACAACCAACACCGGCCCCCGGCCCGCGAGCGCGTGGCCCAGTTGGCTCACCATGCCTTCGAAGTCGCCGCCTCCCAGGGGTACGCCCAGGCCCGTAGCCGTGGCGTCCAGCACCCCGGCCTTCGAGAGCGCTTCGGTCAAGTCCACCCACCAGACCCCGCCGGGGGACTCCTCGAGGTAGAGCGAGGCAAAGCGCTGCGCGAGGCGGGTCTTGCCGGCACCCCCCAGTCCCTTCAGGGTGACCAACTGCGCGCCCTTCTCGAAGCACGCCGACAGAGCTTCCATATCGTCCTCGCGGCCGACGAAACGGTCCTGCTCCCGGGCGAGGTTGGTGCGTGGTGGGTCCGGCGCCGCGTTGGGAGGGGGAGTCCCATCGGCCGATGGCGGTTCCTGCCCATCGGTCGGTAATGGGTCCAGCTCGATGGACGGATCGCCGGTGAGAGGCTGACGCCACGGGGTGCCGTGTGCTGCATTCCCCTGAAGAAGCTCGTTGAGCAGCTCCAATAGGCTGGGTCCCTCGCCGGCTCCGGCGCGCAACCCATCAAGTTCGGCGGCCAGTTCGAACGCGCTGCTCTGACGCAGTTCCCGGTCGGCCGCCAGGCACCGGCTCAGCACAGCGGTACTTCCTGGTAGAACCGCCTCTGCCGTAGCCAGGGGGTCGCTCAGCTTCAGAAACTCGTCCACATTCAGCACGTTCTGCAGCACTCGGGCAGGTGTCTTTCCAGGGAAGAGTCGGGTGCCTGTGAGCATCTGGTAGAGGATCACCCCCAGCGAGAACAGGTCGGAGCGTGCATCCAAAGGTTCCCGGAGCGCCTGCTCGGGGGACATGTAGGCGGGGGTGCCGACGATTCCCTGGTTCTTCGGGGTGTCCGTCACTCCGAGGGCACTGGAAATCCCGAAGTCCACCAGCTTCACGAGCCCATCCCGGGTGACCAGAATGTTGCCCAGCTTGAGGTCGCGGTGCACGAACTGCGCGCTGCGGCCCGCCACCTTGAGAGCGTGCGCATGAGCGAGGCCGGCGCAGGCCTGACAGGCCACGTCCAGGGCCGCCAGTGGGGGCAGCGCGCCTTGTTCACGAAAGATCTGCTCCATCGACATCCCGTCGACAAGCTCGAGGCTGATGAAGAAGCGGCCCTCGTGTTCGCCCAACTCGTAGGTGTCGACGATGTTGGGGTGGCGCAGTAGGCCGCCTAAGCGAGCTTCCCCCACCAGCTCCTGGCGCTGCTTCTCCGTGGGTCCCCCTTCGGGGGTCTTCAGGAGCTTCAGAGCCACCTGCTTGCGAAACCCGACCGGACCCTGCAGTTCCGCCTCGAACACCAGCCCCCTGGCCCCCTTGCCGATCAGACGCTGCAGCAGGTACCGATCGAGAAGATGAGGGAGTTCTGCGCTCTCCAGGGAGCTCAGATCGTGGGTGGAACTCATGTTGGGGCCATTTTTTCACATCCCGACTGACTGGGTACCGGGAGTGAAATCAAAGACCGGTTTAGACCGGCTTGGGGTCCGGGTCGGGCTCAGCGACTCTGGATTCCGTCGCCCTCGACGACCCGTAGGTAGGTGCCCGTCTCAGGAACGCCCAGGACCTCGACCGCTCCTCCGGGCCAGGTGACTTCGGCTCCCAGCACGTCTTCGCCCTCGGGGATGCCGAAGTGCAGCACTTTCCAGCTCGACGAGAAGACCGAGCTCGAGCCGGCTCGCACCTCGCGTCGCTGGGGCCCGTCCGAGGTCTGCAGCCGGACGATGGCCCCCACGGCGTCGCGGTTGGCAGCTGTGCCCTCGAGGCGGAAGCCCACCCAGGTGCCGCTGTTGGTGCAGCGGTTGCGGTATAGGCCCGGTTGGCCGTCGCTGTTCTGGACGGCGAGGTCGAGGCAGCCATCGAGGTCGTAGTCGAGTGCGACGGCTCCCTCGCTCGACGCTGAGTACTCTTCCATTCCGGAGGCCGCGACGATGCCGAAGCTGCCTCCCTCGTTGTGCATCAGCACGTTGGGCGACTGAACCTCTTGGTCCTCCCAGCTGCCAAAGGCCACGAACAGATCGAGCCACCCGTCGCGGTCGTAGTCGAGGAACTGGGTGCCCCAGCTGCTCTCTCGCACGCCCTTCAGCCCCGCGAGCGCCGTGGCCGCCAGGCTCTGGTCGATAAAGGTGCCGTCGCCCTGGCCCTGCAGAAGCACCTCGCCGCCGTCGTTCCACAGGTTGGTGATGTAGAGGTCGAGGTGGTCGTCTCGGTCGTAGTCGCCGACGGCCAGGCCCATGGCGGACAGCTTGAGCCCACAGCTGCAGCTGTTGGTGGCAAGTGAGAAGGCCCATTCGGTCCCGTCCGCGCCGTCGTTGCGGAACATCTGGTTGCCCTGGATCAGGCGTCCGTGGTCGTTGGCGAGGTAGAGATCGGCGTCGCCGTCTTCGTCGAAGTCGCCCCACGATGCGGCAAAGCCCGCGCCCGGCGGTTGAAGGGCCGGAAGCAAGGACGTCACGTCGGTAAAGGTGCCGTTGCCCTCGTTTCGGTAGAGGACATCGGGGGGCCGCTGCTCGAACAGCTCGTCGCCCTCGAGGCTCAGGTCTTCGAACTGGACGACGTAGAGGTCGAGGTCGCCGTCCAGGTCGTAATCGGCAAAGGCGGCCGAGGTCGACCGCAGGTAGTCGCCGCTGAGGCCGGCCTCGGCCGTCCTATCGACAAAGACGCCGCCGTCGTTGCGCAGCAGCTGATTGAGGCCGTGTCGGGTCAGGAACAGGTCGGGGTCGCCGTCTCCGTCGATGTCGGCAAAGGAGGCTCCGATTGGGGATGTGGGTTGCCCGCTGCCTCCGGGCATCTGGGCCAGAAGCCCCCAGCTTGCAGTCACGTCCGCGAAGCTTCCGTCGCCCTGGTTGAGGTACAGACGGCTGGCGACTTCGTAGCCCTTGCTGTTCCTGCCCGCAACGTAGAGGTCGGGCCAGCCGTCACCGTTGACGTCGGCCACGGCCAGGCCCCGACCGCTGGCACCGTGGTCGTCGCGATCGTCGGCGAACAGGCCGGCCGCCTCGGTGCGGTTGACGAACGTGGTGTCGGTACCCGACGAGTCGTCGTCCCCGCTGGCGTCGTCGTCGCCCAGGTCGTCGTCATCGCCCACGTCGCTGCAGTCGGTCGCCTCGCTGCAGTCGGGGTCGTCGCAGTCGATCCGTCCGTCGGCGTCGTTGTCGGCGTCATCGGAACACTCGCCGGGCACCTGGCCCTCGACGCTCGTCGACTGGCAGGCCGAACCCGAGCTGGCGACTACCAAGGCCAGCAGCGGCGGCAAGCGGGTGAGTCTCATGGTTTTTCCTCGATGAGGCGAATGGGGTGCAGTTTAGGAGAAGTTGCTTGAACCCCGCCAGGCTGGGTCGCCCCAGAGGTCAACTCAGTTGATGCGTCCCGTCTGACAGGGGGGCACCCACTTCAAGTCGCCGAGGACTCCCTCCATGTTGTAGCCGCATGCGGGCTCCCGGCCGCAGGACCAACGGCAGAGGGATACGACGGCCTACGCCGCTGGAACGACACTTGCTGAGGTGGCCGGCGAACATCACGCGGAGGTCCTCATGAAAGTCACCGGAGAGCAGATCTGGATCGACCCCGCCTTCAGCTGCGGTCTCTGCTGAACCGGGGTCTAGGGGTGGGCTGGACTGCTGTCCCGAGAGGAAGCAGATGACCGGCGGATGGGTCCGACAAGGGCCTCTGTGGCGACTCGACGGAACCCGGTGCCCAGCTCCCGGTGCGCCACCCGCTACCGCATCAGTGCGCCGTCGTTGATGTCGATACAGGTGCCGTTGAGGGTGGGCGGAGCCGCGGTGGCCAACCAGACGACGGCGTCCGCTACCTCGTCGGCCGTCGTCACGCGGCCGGTGAAGGCGCGCCCGAGGACCGCCTCCAGACGGGCGGCGGGGATGGCGCTCAGCATGGCGGTCTTGACCGGTCCGGGCGCGACGGCGGTGACCTGGATGCCGCGAGGGCCAAGGAGCTGGGCAAAGGAGCGCGTCGCGTTGAGCAGCCCCGCTTTGGTTGCGCCGTACCACACGTCGGGGTGTCCGAGCTGCCCGGCGATGGACGCCACGTTGACAATGCGGCCGCGACCGCGATCCGCCATTCCGCGCCCGACATGGCGCATGAGCGCGATCGGCGCGCGCAGGTTGATCGCCAAGGTCGCGGTCTCGAGCTCCTCGGGATACTCGGTCCAGCTCGGCGCGTGCATCACGCCCGCGTTGTTTACCAGCACGTCGGCCGGTCCCAGGCCGGCAACCAGCGGCCCGAGTGCGCCGACATCCGCCAGGTCACACGGGACGTGATGGACGCCCTCCTCCGGTTCGGATGGCGCGGAGCGGGACAGGCTGAGTACCCGGTATCCGCCGGCGGCGAGTCGGCGTGCGACGGCGAGACCGATTCCGCGGCTGGCCCCCGTGACAAGCGCGCACGCCATGGTCAGCGAGCCTGGGGGCCGCGGAGCAGCCGGCCGGGGAGCGCGCCCGTCGGCTCGCCGTTTTCCGCGATGATCTGGCCGCTCACCACCGTAGCGGCGTAGCCCCGCGCCCGCTGGATGAGGCGTCGGCCGCCCGCGGGCAGGTCGTAGACCACTTCCGGCGCTTCAAAGCCCAGCGCGTCGTAGTCGATCAGGTTGATGTCGGCCTTCAATCCTGGCTGCAGCAGGCCGCGGTCAAGCAGGCCGAAGCTGCGCGCCGTCTCGCTGGTCTGGCGTTTGACGATGTGCTCCACCGACAGGCGTCCGCCGCGAGTGCGGTCGCGCGTCCAGTGGGTGAGCATGAAGGTGGGCATGCCGCCGTCGCAGATCGCGCCGCAGTGCGCGGCCGCATCCGACAAGCCCATGCGCGTCAGGGGGTGCTGATGCAGCTCGTACAGGACGTCCAGGTTGTTGTCGGCGTAGTTGAACAGCGGGAAGTAGAGCATGCCGCGGGTGTCATCGCCGGTCAGGCAGTCGAAGGCGACTTCTTCGGGGCTGCGGCCGGTGCGTGCGGCGATGGCGGCCACGGTGGTGGAGGCGTCGGGCTCGTAGTCCACGCCGCCTTGTAGCGAGTACATCTTGTCGAAAGACGTGGTCACGAAGGTCTCGAACTCACCGAGGGGGATCGAGGTCTCGGACAGCACGCGGTGGCGGAACTCAGGATCGCTGATGGCGGCCTGCTTCTCCGCCGGCGACTTGTCCACCAGGGCCAGGAAGCTGGGGCGTGCGGCGAACGGGTGGGCGGTGAGGTGCCAACTCATCACGATGCCGATGGCGCGACCGGCGACCTGCGCATAGACCTCGGCCCCGTCGGCAACGGCGGCCTCCAGGCCTTGCAGACCGACGCGCCACAGCTCGGGCTGCTGGTCGATCTGCGACAGGTTGAACATCACGGGTCTTCCGGTCTCGAGTGCCAGCATGCGTATCCACTCCAGCTCCTCGGGCACGCGGTGGTGGTCTGTGGCCAGCTGGAAGACGCCGCGGCCGCTGTCGCGCAGGGCGCGGCCGATGCCGAAGAGTTCGTCGCGAGCGGCGTAGGTTCCGGGGACCGGGCGGCCGTCAGCGGCCTTGTGCAGCTGGGTTCGCGAGGTCGAAAATCCCAGCGCCCCAGCCTCCAGCGCTTCCAGCACCAACTGGTACATGGTGGCGATGTCGGAGGCGGTGGCGTCCTCGTTGTTCGCGCCGCGGTCGCCCATGACATAGGCGCGCAATGCACCGTGCGGGATCTGTGCGCCAAAATCGATGGCGTGGGGCGACTTCTCGACGGCGTCCATGTACTCGGGAAATGACTCCCACGCCCACTGGATGCCCTCGTGCATTGCGGCCCCTGGAATGTCCTCGACGCCTTCCATCAGGCCGATCAGCCAGTCGTGGCGCTCGGCTGCTACCGGTGCAAAGCCGACACCGCAATTGCCCATGACCACGGTGGTGACGCCGTGCCAGCTGGACGGGGTGAGCATCGGATCCCAGGTGACCTGTGCGTCGTAGTGGGTGTGGATGTCCACGAAGCCGGGGGTGACGAGCAACCCAGCCGCGTCGATCTCACGGCGTCCTCTGCCGACTCGGCCGACATCCGTGATGGTGTCGTTGTCGATCGCCACGTCACCCGTACACCGTGCTGCGCCCGTACCGTCGATGAGCGTTCCGCCCCGAATCACCAGGTCATGCATTGCTGAGCCTCCATAGAATAACTGCGAATGCTTTTCGCAGATCCAGCGGTTCGGAGTCAAGAAGAAACTGAGAATTGCTTTCGCAATTTGTTGAAAATGAAGGTAAGAAGAGGGGCATGGGACGGCGCGGACCCAAACCGGCGTGGAGCACGGAAGAGATCCTCGACAACGCGATGGCGCTGATCGTGAGCGACAGCCTCGAGGCGCTCACCCTCTCCGCGCTGGCCCGCCGTCTGGGCACCTCCCCGAGCGCTCTGTACCGCTACTACGACAACAAGGAGGCGCTGCTGGTCGCGCTGCAGTTGCAGGCCATCGCCGCGTACGAGGCGGAGCTACGCCGGGCGCTGGCCGATGCTGCGCCCCTGCTTGCGGCCCGAACGCCGGACGTGGCGGTACTCCAACGCATCCTGATCGTGTTCGGACACTACTTGGAGCATGCGGTCCAGCGGCCGGCCCATCACCGCCTCATCGACGCCTTTGTGTCTGCGCCCTACGCGGTGCTCTCCGACGAACACGCGCGAAGCATCGACGCCTACCTGGCGCCGGTGC
>CAZQTQ010000149.1:0-9340 GCA_964596025.1 uncultured Rickettsiales bacterium | reverse complement strand
GCATCCCAGGATGCACCGGCTTGGCTCAGCCTCCGCCGCGGATGAAGTTCATCCCTCCGGGGTAGAGGTAGCTGGTGTAGGACGCGTAGCCGTAGCTCGTGATCCCAAAGGTGCTGCCGGTGATGCTCTCGATCCGGTGAGACCCCGGCTCGATGGGCAGCCGCACTACATCGAAGCCGGTGTCGCCGATGGTGCTCCAGCCGCTCACTTCGGTCCCGTCCAGGTAGATGGTGGCCCCGCTTGGCCCGAAGACGCTGAGGTAGTTGGCGGTGTAGGTGTTCGGAGTCAGGAAGTCGTAGGAATCCCGGAACTGCATCCACGGAACGCCCGAGCCCATGGCTGGGTCGCCCATCTCGCTGCCGACGGAGTGCTGACTGTGCAGGAACTGGGCGACGTAGATGGGGCTGGTACCCGTGACCACGAAGTCTTCGTCGGTGTCGAACTCCACCCACTCTCCGGCCGAGAGGGTGGTCGAAGCGGTCACCTCGGGGCTCGTGGAGATCGAGGTGCTGTCCTGGTGGGCGAGGATGCGGTAGCGGGCCGTGGTCACCCCTGCGCCATCGGGGTGGGTCGGCGCCGTCATCACCACCTGGGTTCCCCAGGTCTCCAAGGGGAACATCATCTCCTCGAGGTGATCGCAGGCCCACTCGTTGTAGGGAATGAAGGTGCATTGGTGACCGGCGATGACGGCAACGGGAGCGGTCGCGGTTACGACCGATCCGGTCAGGTCGGCGTCGACCAACAGGCAATATTCGCACTGGCCGGGCGTTCCCAGCCCCCCGCAGTCGTCGGACGAGAGCAGGCCTCCGTTGCTCGTACAGAAGCTGGCATCCACGCCCAGCGTGGGATTGTCGGCCAGGATCTGAACCACATCCCCCCGGTCCAGGGACACCGTGACTTGTCCGCCCGCCGCGATGACCGACGGGTCGCCGTCGGCGGTCACGGAGGTGGAGTCGAAGGTCACACTCGTGCCGTCCTGGGTGGCGGCGATGGTCACAAAGCCCGGGGAGAAGCCACCCCACATGCCGCTCTGGCCGACGCTGAAGCTGGGGAGTGAGGTGACCCGGTAGTTTCCGGTGAGGACGTGCTCGGGCAGCAGCAGGCTGGCGTCGTTGGTGTAGGAGAAGTTGCCCCCGAGCTCGAAGTTGAGGGGGTTGTACTGGTAGGCGGCCACCGGCACCGAGCTGACGACCTCGAAGGCTCCGTCTGCGACGACGACGTTGGTGGTGGCCAGGGCCACTTCGTTGACCATGCTGAGCTGGATGGCGGCTGTCTCGTCTTCGGGCACTGTGGTCGAGGTCACAACCGAGCCGGCTCGGCTCACCGTGACCTCGGCGGGCCCCGCTCCGCCGGGGTTGCCGATGACGATGGCGAAGTCGTCCAAGAAGGCATCGCTGTAGGAGGTCAGGACGGGGTTGGCAGCGGATACCGCGAGGAAGTTGCACCCCAGGTAGGAGAACTGTTGGGTCGAGGTGGTGCAGGCATTGACGCAGGACCCACCGCTGCAGGTGGACCCGTCCTCGCACTCCTCGACGAGGGTTGTGCCCAGCCCATCGGGATCGCACTCCACCACGTTGCCGTCCTCACACAGGGTCGTCCCCGGAGCGCAGTGAAGGCAGCCCTCGATGGGATCGCACATTGCGGTCGGGGGGACGCACTCGTCGACCAACTGCCAGCTGGCATCGGTGCACTGAAGGAAGAGGTTGGCGACGCAGTCGGTTACGCCTTCCTCCTCGCAGGAGGAGCCGATGATGCTGTTGCCGTTGTCGTCGTCGTCTCCGGCGTCGTCGTCGTCGCCCGAGGTCGAGGTGCTGTCGTCGTCGTCTCCTGAGCCTCCTCCTCCTCCGCCGCCGCCGCTGCGGCTGCAGCTGCTCAGAGCAAGCCCAGTCAGCAGGAGCAGCAGGAGGTACGGGCCGGTCGTGCCCAGGGGGACCCTTTGGGTCCGGGAGAGGAAGGGGCTAGAGGAAACCATTCGAAAACGCTAGCAGAACCGCAGGGAATGGCGTGGGGCAAAGCCGAGGGCTAGGCCTCAATCTGGTCGCGATGAGGTTTGCATCCTCTCCCGGCCGGCTATATTCGCCGGTGTGCGAGGACAACCAAAGTGGCGACCGTGCTGGAAAACACCGGAATGAGATTGTGGCTTGCACCGCTTCTCCTGCTGCTCACGTCCTGTAGCCACGTGTCGGGGGCCTCATCTGCCGGCGACGACGACTCGGCTTCGGTAGGCGGGGCGGGGGACGACGACGCGGCCGGGGAGTTGCCGGCCGAAGATGTCCTCCACGGGGCCTACCCCAAGGCGCCTGTGGCTCTCCCCAGTTTTGTGGCGACGAACTACGACGGGGCGCAGCGAGGACCGGAACACCTGCAGGGGCATCCGACGGTCCTGTGGTTTTTCCCCTTCGCAGGGACTCCTACCTGAACAAGTGAGGGTTGCGGGTTCCGCGACCGTCAGAAGGAATTCGATGCCCTGGGGGTGTCGATCGTCGGCGCCAGTTTCAATAGCCCTGAGGACAACGCCGAGTGGGTAGAGGACCAGAGCTACCTCTACGAGGTGTGGAGCGACTCCAGTCGGGCGCTGGCCATGCACTATGGGGCGGCGAAGGGAAAGAAGGCCTTCTTCCCCAGCCGGATCACCCTGGTTCTGGATGACCAGGGCGGGCTGCTGTTGGAGTACCGCTCTAAGACCGGTAGCCCCTCGCACCCTCAGCAGGTCCTCGAGGACTGCCAGCTGCTCTTCGGCAAGACGCCCTCGAGCCGCTGAGGTCCGGCGGCAGCGAGTCCATGCGCAAGTACTCGGGTATCGACAGGCGGCGGGCCAGGACCTAAACCGGTGTCGATGGGCGATTCGAACCTTCGGCCCCTGTTGGGGGTCCGTCCTCCCGGACCGGAACACTGGGTAGGCGATGGGTTTTGGGTTCGGTCCGTGTTTTGGCCGCAGCGAGATCCTGAGCTGCTGAGCCCCTTCTTGCTGCTGGACTACGGCGCCCCTCATCACTTCCCTCCCGCACAGGTTCGCCGTGGAGTCGGCGAGCATCCCCACCGGGGCTTCGAGACCGTGACCTTCGCCTTCCACGGCGAAGTAGAACACCGTGACTCTTCGGGGGGGGGAGGAACCATTGGCCCCGGCGACGTGCAGTGGATGACCGCCGCCTCTGGGGTGGTGCACGAAGAGAAGCACTCGCAGCGGTTTACCGAGGCAGGGGGCCTCTTCTCGATGGCTCAGCTCTGGGTCAACCTGCCCGCCGCCAAGAAGATGAGCGCACCTCGCTACCAGGCGCTGCGGGACGAGGAGTTCCCGCGGGTGCGCTTGGGAGCTGCCAAGGCGCGACTGGTTGCGGGCAGCTTGGGGGAGGAGAGCGGGCCGGCCCAGACCCACAGCCCCTTGACTGTGCTGGACCTCCAGTTCGAGGAGGAGGGTTCTTGTGAGCTGGAGTTTCCAGCCGGCTGGACGACCCTCGCGGTCGTAGTTCAGGGACTGGCACGGGCCGGAGCCGATGAGCAAGAAGTCCCCGCCCCGCACTTTGCCGTCTTCGACCCCCAAGCTCCCGGTGCTGCAAGGCTGAGCGGAGGAGAGGGCACGAGGCTCCTGGTGTTGGCCGGCGCCCCGATAAATGAGCCGGTCGTGGCGTACGGGCCGTTTGTGATGAACACCGGCGACGAAATCCGAAAGGCTATCTTCGACTACCAGCGAGGCCTGATGGGTCGACTGAGCTAGTAGTCCTGCGTCCGAGCCTGCCATGCGCCGCAGCTGACCTTGGTGCATGGCCTCTGAGTGGGAGTGCTCACACCTTTGAGGTGCCTCGAGGCTCTGCTCCGCCTCAAAACTGACCGCAGTCCACTACCTCGACCTCGTACTCAATCGGCTCGGAGATCCCAGTCACTTCGACGAGGTAGGTCGTGCCGGCCTCGGTACTCCAGCCGTCGGGGAAGAAGGCAAAGGCCGTCACGTCCCAGCCGCCGTAGCCGTCCTGCAACTGCGTGATGGTGACGGGTAGGTCCTCGCCGTCTGCGGTGACCGTGACCTGGGCAGAGCCCAGATCGATGGCTGCGCTCTGGACGGACCAGCCCGTTTGGTCCAGGTCAGTCCAGCTCAGGTAGAAGGCATCCAGAGGGACGGGGCCGGGCGGGGGCCAGGCGGTCCAGTCGTTGCCGGGGCCGCCGGAGCCGCCGATCACCCACATGCAGCTGTAGCTGCTGGTGCTGCCCAGGCCGATGGGTCCCAGGTTGTTTCCGAGGATCCAGCGGCGGTGCCCCAGGGTGGTCGTGTTGCCGGGATCGATCATGTAGAGGTCCACGGCCTCGACGCCGGGGGTCGGGGAAATGTTGCTGTTTGAGGCAGCATCGGCGCCACTGGAGCTGTAGCAGTCCCAGGAGCTGTCTGGTGAGTGGGAGAGGCCCCCGTAGGCGTGCATCATCAGCGCACATTCTTGAGCCGCGGCGTTGTACCCCGAGTCGGTGCTGACTGCCGCAAGCCCCGCCATCCAGCGGTGCAGATTGACCAGGGTGAGCGCGCTCTCACGTCCTTGGTCTGAGATGTCTCCCGCATCACACGAGCCAACACTTCCGCTCCAGCTGCCCTCGGATAGGGCCGATCGTTCAGAGGTCCAGTGCTGGCAGACTTGCTCAGCCTCTGACGAGACGGTGTCGTCGTCACCAAAGGAGTCGTCATCATCGCCGGCTGAGTCGTCGTCGCCTCCGCCGAGCTGTCCCCCGTCGCCACCTCCTCCACCCCGCGACCCGCCAACACACCCCGCGAGCAGGGGGAAGGCCAGAAGGGTGAGCAGCAGGCGGTTGGGACGCATCATTCTCGCGGGAGTCCTCCTCGTGTCCAGAGAGGCTAGCAAGAGACTAGGTCCGGGGGCTTGGGAATGACCATGCCGCTGTGAGCCCGTGGGTCGCGGTGTCTGCTCCGTTATCTCCACTCGCCGTTCTCCAGACGCGACCTCTTGGTGCCCGAGTCCGAGGCGAATCGATAGTCGGCGGTGCCGCCTGGGGGGCGAAAACCTCACCAAGGAGCTGGAGCCTTCCGATGCCTACGCGGTCATCCTCTTCTTCGGGCTGATGGGCTTGAGCGTGCCGGTCATTCTGATCGGGGCGTCGGCAGT
This sequence comes from uncultured Rickettsiales bacterium, assembly GCA_964596025.1. GTDB lineage: Bacteria > Myxococcota_A > UBA796 > UBA9615 > UBA9615 > CAZQTQ01. The sequence continues at coordinate 4,235 of CAZQTQ010000149.1, read as the reverse complement.
GGTCCTGCAGGCCGACAATCTGGTGGGCGGTGCGGCTATGGCTGGCATGGCGGTGCTGAACTTGGGGTGCATGGTTGCTGTGGCGACGAACCCCCGGTGGTTCCGCCCCATCGTTTGGCTGGTGCTGCTCGCACTCCTGGGGGAGACCGTGGCCAGCACCTACTTCGCCGGTGGGATCGTCAATTCGGGTTTTCAGCCCCTCTGGCTGCTGATTGCGCCGCTGTCTGGCACCTTGGTCTTGGGCCCACGCGATGGCTTCGTCTTTACGCTGCTGGCACTTGCTGGGCTGATCTCTTCCTGGGTTCACAGCTCACCTCGGGTGGGCTCCTGACTCATGTCGACGCAGGGGCCATCTTCGTGGGGGACAATCCGGGTGATGAGAGCGGAAGTTCCGTTGCCGGGGCTGGAGACTACGACGGCGATGGACTCGACGACTTTCTGATCGGAAGCCCCGTCAACGGGGAGGCGGCGGTTCATGCCGGAAAGTCCTACCTGATCCTCGGCAGCACCCAATTTCAGTCAGGCTTGGGCACAGTTAGCGCTGCAGAGCTTTCCGTCGTAGGAGAAGGAACCAACTCGGAATTGGGTGGCTCTCTGGCTTCGGCTGGCGATGTGGACAACGACGGTCGGAGCGATCTGCTCCTTGGCGCTCCGGGCCTGGGCATTGCGTTCCAGACCCAGGGCCGAGCTTACTTGGTACTCAGTCCGTATTGACCGGCTGGGGGCACCTAAGGCTCCCGCACCGGAGTAGATAGGACTTGCCGGACGGTTGGTCGCCCGGGCCTGGGTCGGCTGCGCATCCCGAAGCCAGCAGCGCGACTTCCTGCCTCCTTCGAAAATTCGCGGTGCGGGCACTCATATGCCTGCATCACTGGAACGACAGTTGCTCTTGGCCTCAGCAACTCCCGAACCGTGCCTCCGGGAGAAGGAGAGGTGATCATGCGACTTGATTGGACCTTCATCGCCCTTACCAGCCTGGTATCCAGCGGCTGCGCAAGCGACTACCAGTTCCACCTCGTTGACGTCGATGCCGTCGACGAAATCGTTCCAGTGCGGGTCGAGATCCCGGACCATCCACCCGTCCCGCCGGCCCCGCAGGATCCGGAGGACCCGCCGGATCCGCAGGATCCGCCCAACCCGAATTGGCCGCCTAACACCGGCAACATGCCCGATCTCTACTTCGCCATCGCCTGGAGCAACTCGCCCTGCCACCAGGACGATATTTTCTGGGCCGATGGTGGCGCACCCCAGGAACAACAGTCCGACCTGTGGCTTCCCTGCGACGCGAGAAACGTGGCGGTGGTCGACATGTTCGGACAGGTGATCGACGAGTTCATCCCAGAGGGGGTCGAGAACTCCCCGGGAGTCGAGTTCCTCCAACTGGTCAACGCAGGCCCTGGCCAGTTCCTACACGTCTTCCATCGCTACGAGTACGATCCCCTGGCCGACTCCGACGGCTTCTACGCCGGTGTTCCCTGGGAGGCCTGGCGGGCCGACAGCTACACGGGCGAGCACGAGATGGTGGCGACGTGGGATTACGAGACCCAGCAGGCCTATCTGCCCCAAGCAGGTCGTTACCTCGACGTCGGAGGGACCAACAGCCACCTGCAGGTTGGCGTCTTGCCCACTGACCCCGACTTCCTGGTCACCTGGCAAGGGCAGTACACCTGCGATCCGGCGGCAAGCATTCAGCCCCTGCAGACCGCCCACATGTTCGACGGCAGCGTACTCAGCCAAGGCTGGCAGCCGGAGGAGTTCCTGCCCGAAGAGATTCGGGACCAGATGGACAACCCCATGGGCTGGAACATGGATCTGAGTCTTACCGAGGACGGGGACCTGTCTGCCCTGTTTGGCGTTACGACCGGCGGTTGCAGCGGCCTCCCCGAGGACGAGGCGACGATGCAGCTGGTCTCCTGGACCCCTACCCAGCAGACGAGCTGGTTCGCGCCGACGGAGACCGGCTGGCAGCCACAGGCCGCCACCTATGCGGGCTGGCGTGGTACCGGAGCCCTCAACCTCTTGGGTGATTTTGGCGTGCCTCGTTGGCGGATGACCTCGCCGACGGGGGTCTTCGAGGGCGACCTCAGCTCCAGCCTCGACGGCTACCGCCCAGGACCGCTGATCGACCCACAAGGTCCGACCTTCACGGTGGCGGGGACCGACCCCGAGACCTACGACGGCGACTCTCTGGACTTCTACCACCAGGGAGAGCTCGTCTGGAGCATCGATACCCTGAGGTTCGGATTGCAGGACCGTCGTGTCTTCATGGCCGACGTCATCCTGCTCTCCCAGCGTCCAGAGGAGGATGGCGACTGAGCCTTGGACCTGCCCTGCTGAGGGAAGCGGTGGCCGTCCCCGAGCTGAGGGGGCGCGCTACAATCGACAGAGCATGCGAGGTCAGTGGCTCTGTCATTTTGCGGTGGTCGTCGCGGCGACTTTGGTCGGCTGCGGCGACGGTGGCGGGGAGGACCTGCCCGAGCCCGAGGTCCACAACGGACCGACCGAAGACTTCGATCGGTTCTGTGGTGACACCTGGTGGGAAGATACCGTCGAGGACGAGCAGATCCCCGATCTGGACGGCAGCTTCTACGGTTGGTTCGACCTGGCCACTGGGAGCGTAGTCTCCCAGAAAGTCATCCCACAGCATCCCTTCCAGGTGGAGCAGATCCGGGTCAAATTCAATGGACCGGCCGGGCCAGTGCGGGTGCGCCTGACGACGAGTCTTGGACGGTCGTATCCGGACGTTGACGGCGAGGATGCCGACCTGGTCGCTCCCTTCGAGCGCACGGTGGATCCGGTGGATCCGGGGGAGTGGGTCAAGTTCGATGTGGAGGACCAGGAGGTCTTCCTCTTGCCGACGCAGCACTACCACATCAGCAGCGAGCGAATGGAGGGAGGCCCCGGGGTCGTCAAGGAGACCATCCCGCCCGAGGGCAGCTCCCAGGCGCTGATGCTGATTCCCGGCGAGTTCTTCCCCTGGAGCACCGATGGCAACTTCCGGATGAAGCTGAAAGGCCGCTGGTTCTGCCGCTGGGAGGACAGCGAGCGGTGGTTTACCGAGGAGTTTCACTCCTTCCCGCCGAGCCACGCGCCGCACGTCACCGATCTCAACGGCGACCACCACGACGACCTCGTCCTGGGCGATGGTGGCCGACCCTACGCCTTCCTGGGCGACGGGTCGGGGGCCTTCGTTGAGCAACCAGCGGCCTTCCCCGAGGACCTGATTTCGGGCACCACCTTCTTCGCGGACATCGACAACGACGGCGACCCGGACGCCTTCTCGGCGGTCTGGGCTGCGTCGGACAACGACGACGACGGCTACGACAAGGCCCAGGACTGCAACGACGCAGATTCAGAGATCCACCCCGAGGCGGAGGAGGTCGCCGGCAACGGCAGGGACGACGACTGCGATGGAACCGCGGACGACGGAGCGGGGACCGAGGACACCGATGGCGACGGGCTGACGACCGGTACCGGCGACTGCGACGACACCCTCGCAGAGGTCTACTCTGGTGCCCCCGAGCTGGCCGACAACCTCGACAACGACTGCGACGGCACCACGGACGAGACCACTCAGAACCACATCCTGCTGAACGACGGGACGGGCGTGTTCACGGTGATGGAGGATGCTGGGGTCGAGGCCTGGGACCAGTCGACGGCCGCGGGCCTGGGCGACGGCGACGGCGATGGAGTGCTGGACCTCTACTACGGAAACTGGCTCGTCGAGTACCCGTGGGATCCCGCGTGGCCCGATCGGTACTTCGAGGGAACCGGTGACGGCCACTTTGTCGACGCCTTCGACTCAGCCGGGCTGGAACTCAGCACCCCGTATTCCGCGTACGGTGTCCTGTGGAATGACTACAACGACGACGGCTACCAGGACATCTACGTCAGCAACTACCACCTCTACCCGAACCAGCTGTGGCAGAACCAGGGCGATGGCACCTTCTTGAACGTGGCCGAGGACGTGGGCGCGGCCCACGACGACATCCCCAGCGGCTCGCTGCTGCTGACCGGCGGCCACAGCTACGGCGGTGACTTCGGTGACTTCGACAACGACGGGGACATGGACCTCTACGTCGCGAACCTCGCCCACCCGCGGGAGCACCCCTGGAGCGATCCCAGCCAGTTCCTCGTGAACCAGGGCCCGCCGGACTACCACTTCGAGGCCCGCACCGAAGAACTCGGCTTCATCTACGACGAGGGGGACTTCAACGCGACCTTCGCCGACTTCG